>JAYVRS010000070.1:0-2605 GCA_043776185.1 Bryobacteraceae bacterium
GGATTCTTCGGACGCTCGAGCCAAAAGATGAGTCCGGGTGAGTAACGGCAGCCAATGAAATCAAGGTCCCCGTCGCCATCGACGTCCATCACGGCGGAGTGGATCACCTGCACGCCTTCCATGAGGAGCGTGGGCTTCCAATCGGGTGCCGAGTAGAGCACGGTGCGAAAATCCTTCGTCGCCATCTCGTTCGTGATGACGTCCACCCTGTGATCGCCCGTGAAATCGCCGGCGATGGCCGTCCAGTTCTTGAAGCCCTGGGTGATCACGTGGCGCTTCCATTGGGGCTTGCTTTGGTTCCAGTAGATCTTGACATTGCGCGTGGCGCGCCCGCCGGCGATCACCTCGGGAAGGCCGTCGTTATTGAGGTCGGCGACGACGAGGTCTTCGCAAGCCATGCCGCCCGAGTCCAGGACTTCGGTCTGTTTCCATTGGCCATCGGGCTGACGTTTGTAGAGGGCCACACCGTTGGTGGGACGGCCGCGCCAACCGGCGACAAGTTCGTCACTGCCGTCGCCATCGAAGTCGCCCCAGCCCAGCGCGTGTCCTTCAAAGATTTGGCTCTCGATCACCTTGCGGGTCCACGGGGCACCAGAGGGAAACATGGCCGCGAACTCCGGTACGGCGGCTTGCGGGTCCACCTTGGGCGCCGGCTCCTCGTAAATGGCAATGGTATTGCCGTGATAGGGCTCCACGCTCGCAATCACTCGACCAGCATTCACGAGGCCCAGCTTCACTTCGCCCGGCTCGCCGTTGCCGAAACGCTCGCGCGTCCACTGGCCGGTACGCAGCCGCGTCAATGCGAAGAGCCCCTCTTTGCTGCCGATGATCAACTTGTTGTCTACGCCCAGAAAGTTGTGGGTCTCATGTAAGGTGTCGTCAGCGACTTCCACGGGCCAAGCATCCTGGCTGGGGTTCGCGGGAATTTTGTAAACCAGCACGCGCAAGGGAGCCTGATCCCATTTCGGCGCCTTGGTGAGGCGGCCGTGCAGCGGGAGGGCGATGAGTTCGGGACGCCGGTCGCCATCCACATCGACAAATCGCAGCCGGTGCAACGTGGGCTCGGCACCGATGCGCGTGGCCGGCCACAAGCCATCCGTACCCGTATTCCGCAGCCAATGCAGCGTGCCACCGCTCTCGGTATTGCTGGGTTCCCAATCGCCGGCGAGCGCAATATCCAGGCGCCCATCGCCATTGATATCGTAGATCGCCATGGCGACGTTGTCCTTGGGCGTCACCTTGTCGGCGATGACGTGCTTCTGCCAAGTGGGATTCTGATACCAGGCCACCTGCGTGTTATGCACCACCACGATGTCCGGCAGTTTGTCGCCATTGATATCGGCCACCTGGATAGCGTAAATCACGCCATACTCTTTGTCGATTTCCTGAGTACGAAAGTTCTGGGCGGCGAGCGGTACGCTAAGTACGAATAGTAAAAGAATCTTGGGCACGGCCTCATTATCATACGCGTTAGAATGACGGTATGCGCATCCCTTCCACCGCGCGGCCATCTCTGTTCGGCGGCGACTAGCCACGCCGGCTCTCGCCCAGGCGTCTTCCCGTGCGGCTCTCTTTACCCGCTTCTTCCGGTTCAAGGAGTTTGTTATGTCAACACTGGCTCTTCGTGCGGACCTGCCGCATCTCGTCACCGCGCTGCCCGGGCCCAAAGCCCAGGCCATCATCAATCGCGATCAAGCCGTACTTTCGCCATCGTACACACGAGGTTATCCGCTGGTGGTGGAGCGCGCATCCGGTGCCATGATTGAGGACCCCGACGGCAATCGCTTCCTCGATTTCAATGCCGGCATCGCCGTTGTCGCCACCGGCCATTGCCACCCGCGCGTGCAGCAAGCGATCAAGCAACAAGCTGAGCGCCTGATTCACATGTCCGGCACAGATTTCTATTACGAAAACATGGTGACCTTAGCTGAGAAGCTAGCGCGCTTGGTGCCCGGCGCGGCCCAGGAACGTCAGCGGGTTTACTTTGGTAACTCTGGCGCGGAAGCGGTCGAAGCAGCTTTAAAACTGGCGCGTTATCACACTGGCCGCGACAAGTTCATTGCTTTCTTCGGAGCCTTCCACGGTCGCACGATGGGCGCGCTATCGGCCACCGGCAGTAAGAGCATTCAGAAGAAGGGTTTCGGGCCGCTGGTGCCAGGCGTGACTCACATTCCCTACGCCTATTGCTATCGTTGCGCCTACGGGAAGCAACCGGACATCTGCCAGGTGGAATGCCTCCAAGTGATTGAGCAGCAGTTAGTCAAGACTATTCTGCCGGCCGAAGAGTTAGCCGCTATTATTGTCGAACCGATTCAAGGCGAAGGCGGCTACGTGGTGCCGCCGCAGAAATTCTTCGATGAGTTACGGGCCGTCGCCAAACGGCTAGACGTCTTACTCATTTTCGACGAAGTGCAGAGTGGCATGGGCCGCACCGGTAAGATGTGGGCGGCGAACCATTTCGGTGCCGTGCCGGACATCATCACGATTGCCAAGGGGATCGCCAGCGGCATGCCGCTTTCGGCAATGGTGGCCCGCGAAAGTGTGATGCGCTGGAAGCCGGGCGCTCATGCGTCTACTTTTGGCGGCAACCCCGTTAGCATTGCCG
>JAYVRS010000071.1:0-2603 GCA_043776185.1 Bryobacteraceae bacterium
GAGGCTTCCATGCGCTTCTTAAACGACATCGAAGCCGCGTGCCCCGGCGGTTTGGCCCAGCGCATCACCCTGCTGGCCGATCGGCTGGCTGATGGCGCGCGTGAGAAAGGCTACGAGTTGATGATCGATCGCCAGCCGCACTCGGCCGCCGGCATTGTCAGCTTTCGCAAGGAAGGCATCGACAGCCGCGTCACCGTCGCCAAATTGCGGGCGAACAAGATCATGTCCGCGCCCCGCCAAGGCTACGTCCGCGTCTCGCCGCATTTCTACCTGGAGACGGCCGAGGTGGACCGCGTGCTCGACCTGCTTTAACAATTCTTCACAGTTGTCGACCGCGCATCCCACTGCATCCAGGCTAACCGCCCTGTTTGCCGCACGGCACTTGAAGTGCATTGCCAATCGCGATGACCATCGACACGCCGCGCAGCCAAATGATCTCCGTCAGCCTCCACGTCGCCGTGTTGCTGGCCCTGATGCTTCTCCCGTCGTTGATCCACACTCCCCTGCCCTTGTCCGAGTTGCCCGCGGCCATCACGCTGGTGCCGCGCAAATTACTCTGGCGCGCTCAAGAGGCCGGCGGCGGCGCGCAGCAGCCCGCACCTGCCACGCTGGGCAAAGTAGAAGTGCTCACCCGTCGCCCTCTACTTCCACCCATCACTCCACAACTCGATCGCACCCCAGAACTGATCGTCGAATCGGCAATCTCCATGGAAGTGGCCATGCCCCAAATCAACACCATCGGCGACCCCCTGGCCACCGTCAAAGGACCCCCTTCGCTCGGCCGGGGCGCCGGGCCCGGCGGCATCGGTGACGGCACCGGACCCGGCATCGGCGACCAAAACGGCCCCGGCCTCGGCAGCACCTTCGCTGAACGCTGGCGTGGCGTCACCGCGCCCGTGGTCATCCATCGCGTGGAGCCCGATTATCCAGACGAAGCCAGAAAAGCCCGGTTCCAAGGCTCGGTGCTGGTCTACGTCGAAGTCGACGAGCAGGGCCGCATCCGCAGCGTCCGCATCGAAAAGCCGGCTGGCCTCGGCCTGGACGAAAAGGCTATCGAAGCGGTGAAGCAATGGCGATTCCGTCCGGCCACTCGCGACGGCCGCCCGGTGGCCGTGCCCGCCCGCATCGATGTCAGCTTTCACTTACTGTAACTAAGTCAAATCCTGGTATTGCTGACGCAGCCGCGCTAACTCCACCTTCAAATCCCGCTCCACCTTGGCATAACTTGCATCGCCATAAACGTTGCGCATCTCCCGCGGATCCTTCTGTAAGTCAAATAGCTCCCACTCGGGGGGCGTAGATTGATCGACGGCACCCTTGGCACCCAGGGCCTGGCCATAGTAGTAAATCAACTTATAGCGATCCGTCCGCACACCGTAGTGTGCGGTCACCGTATGCCCGCCGCCGAGGTGCATCCAGTAGCGGTAATACATGGTCTTGCGCCAGCCCTTAGGCGTCTTACCCTTAAGCACCAGTAACGCGCTTTTCCCCTGCATCGACTCCGGTGCTTTACCACCCACTAACTCAAGAAACGTCGGCGCGAAATCGATATTCAGCACCATGTCGCCACTCACCGTGCCCGCCTTGATCGTCTTCGGCAAGCGCGCCAGAAAAGGCATCCGCAAGGACTCTTCATACATGAATCGCTTATCGAACCAGCCATGGTCACCGAGAAAGAATCCCTGATCAGACGTATAAATCACCAAAGTATTCTCGGTGAGCCCCTCCGCATCGAGGTAATCGAGCACGCGGCCGACATTGTCATCGACGCTGCGAATACAGCGTAAGTAGTCCTTGATATAGCGCTGATAGGCCCACTTGCGTAACTCCCTGCCCTCCAGGCCCGCGGGCTTATCCACCTTTAGGTCGGTCTTGGTCATATCATCGCCCACGCGTAACGTGGCCCGCTGCGACGCCGCCGATCGCTGCGACATGTCCTCGTATAAGTTATCCGGCTCCGGCACATCGACGTCTTCCAGCCACTTTAGATATTTGGGTGCCGGTTCCCACGCCCGATGGGGCGCTTTGTGATGACACATCACAAAGAATGGCTTACTCTTATCACGCTGTTTGAGATAGTCGAGCGTAAAGTCACCAATTAAGTCAGTGCAGTAGCCGGGATAAGGCCGGCGGCCCTTGGCGTCAATGAAGACAGGGTTGTGATAGAGCCCTTGGCCGGGCAGCACGCGCCAGTAGTCGAAACCCTGGGGCTCGCTCTGCAAATGCCATTTCCCGATCATGGCCGTCTGATAGCCGCGATCTCTCAGCAAGTGCGCCACATGGATCTTCTTAGGGTCGATGGCATCGTCGAGCGTCTTGACGCCATTCAAATGGCTATATTGCCCAGTCAAGATGGCACCGCGGCTGGGTGTGCAGATAGAGTTCGTGACAAAGCAATTAGCCAGGCGCACACCCTCTTGGGCGATGCGGTCAATGTTCGGCGTCTGGTTAATCTTGCTGCCGTAGGCCGAGATCGCGTGCGCCGCATGGTCATCGGACATGATGAAGATAATATTCGGGGGCCGCTTCGCCTGCGCCGGCAACGCCAAGGGAACTAAGGCCAACAAGTCGCGTCTGGTCATGCGCCTTAGTGTATCAATGCG
>JAYVRS010000072.1:0-2582 GCA_043776185.1 Bryobacteraceae bacterium
CGTTGGCCGTCCGCGCCACCGGGAGCTTTGCCGTCTTGATGCGTGTAATCGTGGTGGCGAGCAGCGGTGTAGCCGAGCCAAGGGAAGCGAGTAAGTCCCTGGCACTTAGTAAGCATGTAAGAAGCCACTCGCGTTTGGCCACTGGCCAAAGCATGCACGAGTAAGTCGCTTTGGATTTTGGCGATGCGCGGCCAATCCTTCATGTCGCCATCGAATTGGGGCTCTTCTACTTTGCGATAAGCCGGCGGCAGGCTGGCGACGGCGCGCTCCACGTCGCGCACCGAGGCTAAGTGCTCGTCAACGCGGCTGGAGTCTTCCTTGCCCAGCGATTGCTTCAACGTAGCGGCATCGGCTTGGACGGCGTCGAGCACGCTGCGTTTTCTCGACACCCAGCCGGCGTCGCGGGCCCCAAAGAGGCGGTCAAACAGCTTGTGCGGCAGCATCTCCGGCGGCAGAGCCCGATCATGCCCAGCCCAGCTCATATTGCGCTGGATGCTCTCGCCAAAGCTCTCTTGAGAGACCCCGATTTGCAGCGAGCGAAAGCGCGTATCGCCCGCAATCTTGCCCGCAATCACCTGGTCAGCGGAAGGTCCGCCGGCGCCGCGGCCGGTGAAGGAAGTGCCGGTCATTAGGGCCGACATCGAACGATGATGGTCGTTGCCGGGGCCGGGCAGGCGGGCGGCGGGATTGTCGAGCCCGGTGACGATGTGGATATCTTCCCGGAAGTTGGCGAGCGGGGCGAGGCAGGGCGTGAGCGTGAAGTCGCGGCCGGTTTCGGTGGGGATCCAATAGCGTTCGACGACGCCGTTGCCGTTAAACCAGAGGACGAACCGGTTGGGCGGCGTGGCCTTGCCGGCCGCATAAGCCGTCCCGACCGAGTTGAACATGGCGGCCAGCGGCGGCAACCCGACGGTGATCGGCGCACCCATGGCGGAGAGACCCCGCAGCAGCAGGCGGCGGGAAACGGCGTGATCTTTGGTGTGTACGGCGGCCATACTAATTCCGTCCTAATTCTCTCCCGGGGGGATAAGTGGTCCACTTGACGAGCGAGACAAGTAGTTCCTGAAACTGGAAGCCAGAGGCCTGAAATTCCTGCGTTGCTTTCTCGATCACGGCCGCGTCTGCCGCCGCTTCGTGGCGGCCCATCAGATAACGGAATGCCTGTTTCACCACGCATCCCTGACACTGCGCACTACCCGCTAAGATTTTACCGAGTTCGCGAGGCGAAGTGAAGGGGGCGGAAGTGCCGGTGGTACTAACTAGCCCGGCCACCCAGCCCGAAGTGTCGAGGTCGAGGTCGAAGTTGGCCACCTTGTCCGTACTCTTGCGCTCGGGCTGCACCGTGACATGCAGCTTTTCACGGCGCGCGCCAATGGCATCGAACTTCTCGAAGCCGAAGCCGATGGGGTCAATGAGGGTATGGCAACTGGCGCAACTGGGGCTCGACAGATGCAGGCCGAGGCGCTCGCGCGTGGTCACCGGTTTCTCCTTGGTGATGGGCGGCAGGTTGGTGCTCACCCCCGGCGGCGGCTGAGGCACGTCCTGGCAAAGAAAGTGTTCGCGCACGAAGAGTCCGCGAGCAGTGGGTGAGGTCTCGGCGGGCTTGCTGGTGGCCGTAAGGAAGCTGGCGTGGCCCAGAATGCCGGCCCGTTCCGTGTTCGCCGGTAACTCCACTTTGGCGTATTCGATGCCGGGGGCAGTTACTCCGTAGATGCGCGCTAAGTCGGAGTTCAAGTAACTGTAAGTGGCCGAAAAGAATTCCATAAAATTCCCCCGTTGCCAAATAAGCGCCTCGGCCAAGCGGCGACTCTCTTCGGCCATGGCCACGGTAAGTTCTGGCGTAAATTGCGGATACTGGCGACGCTCGCGGATGGTGCCGTTCAAACGATCGAGCCGCAGCCAATCGGCCAGGAACTCTTTCACCGAATCCTGGGCTTTGCCGGAGGCCAGCAGACGGCGGGTTTCTCGCTCAACGCCGGCGGCCGTGGCTAACTGGCCTTGGGCGGCCGCCGCCAGCAAGGCTTCGTCGGGAGTAGAGTTCCAGATGGCGTAGGCCAGCTTCGAGGCGACCTCGTAGCCTTGCTGCGCCGGATTCGTGCCATGTTCCACCCGCATCAGAAAGGCGGGCGATTGCAGCATAGCTTCCAAAGCCAGTTGAGCGCCGGAGTAGAACTGCGTCTCACTGGAAAAAAGTTTCTGGTACCGGGCGAGCTCGGTGGACGTCAGGGGCCGACGAAACGCCCGGCGGCCGAATTCTTTCAAGAAGCGATCACGGCAGAGTAAGTCGACCGTTTTGCAAGGAATCAAGTTACGCGAGTCGCCCGTGCGGAAAGCTTGCCGGGCGAGTTTCTCGGCCGCACTGCTGTAGGATTCCGTCAACATCGGCGAGGCATTCTGGCCAGGATATTGGTTGCGAAAGCCACCGATAAAGTCTTCCGGCGGGAAAGAGTCGGCCAGCCGGCTGGAGTCACCGAGTAAGTCGCGCATGGTGTTGTTGTACTGGGCGTGGGTCAAACGGCGAAGGGCGCGCTGGGCCGGGCCGGCCGCTTGGACGGTTTGGGTTTGCAGCGATTCGAGCGGGG
>JAYVRS010000073.1:0-2581 GCA_043776185.1 Bryobacteraceae bacterium
TCCGCATAAGTCTTCAGCTTCACCTGATGAATCGGATCGAAGCGATCGATTGCCGAGATCAAGCCCACGATGCCCGTCGAAATCAGATCGTCGATGCTCACGCTTTCGGGCAACCGCTCGTGGATCCGGCGGGCAATCAGACGCACCTGGGGCAGATGCTCAAGAATTCGCCGTTCGCGTTCGGCCGGCGTCAGCACCCACGGCTCGGGGCCGGCTCCGGTGCTATTTCCGCCGTGGGCTCCGGGCAATTGGCCCGGCGAAGACTCCAGGACGACCATCGCCTCGAGTTCCAGCTCTTCCGTGTATCGTCCTAATCCTCTGGCCATTCGTCTACTTCTTCCTCAAGTCTCATTTTTCGCATCCTGCTACGGCGTTTCTCTCGCCCCAACTGGCACCCTCAACTGGCGGCTTACCGGCGTGTGCCGACGGTCGCCATGCGTTCGGGTTGCCCCTTGGGCTCTACTTGGTCTCGAAGGCCCAAGCCGTTTGGCCCACGGTCCGGCGGCCGCCAGTCTTGCGCCAGCCGATCTTCCGCCCGAAGGGCATCGAAGCCCAAGTCTTCCCGATCCTCGGACTCCCGCGCCATCAGAAAAGCGCCCATCGGCGGGTCGCCTACGAACAGATCTAACAAGCGCGCCACGCTGGCCGGTTCCAGGTCCTCCGGAATCGTCTGCCCCATCGATAGAAACGAGATACGCGCCTCACTCTCGTCGAGCGCCAGCAGCAGCCCACCAATCGCTTCGGTCTCATCGAGACGAGTGAGAATCACCTTCGACGCTCCGTAAGCGTGGAAACGGTCGAGCAGGAGGGTTACGTCGGCGCCCTTCTGGTAGGCCGGCACTACCAAGTGACAATCGACTCTCGGGTCGGTCCCGAGAAACCGGGCGACCGCCGCCCCATCTTCCATCTGCCCGGGGCTTTGACCGGGAGTGTCGATTAGAATCAGGTCCTTATTGGCGTGCTCGTTGAGCAACTGCCCCAATGCCGTAGCGGTTTCCGCTAAGTCGAAGCCCACACCCAAAATCGCCGCGTAGGAGCGCAGTTGCTCCGCCGCGCCCACCCGCAGATTGTCGGTAGAAATAATGTGCGTGGGTCGCCTGGCCCGCAAACCATAACGCGCAGCTAATTTCACCAACATGGTCGTCTTCCCTACCCCCGCGCCGCCCACCAAAGCCACCACCTTGGTCTCCGATTGGATTGGTTTGGAACCGCCTAGTTGGGGCTTGCCGATGTTCGGACCAGGGCTCACACCGGTCTCTCGCGCCGTCCGTGGCCGGCCCAAAGTCGCCTCGACGCGGAGCACCGCCGCCAACTGATCGAGCACGGCCGCCGCCAGTGGGCTCCCATCGGCGAACAATCCCGCCAACACGCCCGGGTGGGCCGGAAAAACTCCACTCCCGTTGGAAAAGAGTCCCTTTTCTCTCGGGCTAGGTGCCTGGTTCCAAACGCCAACATCTTCGCGCCGCCATCCATCTCCCGATCCACCCGCTTCCCCCCGCGTGCCAGCGCCACCGCTGCGGATTCCCTTCCGCAGGCGCTCGCGCCCACGACGCACCAGTTCTCCCGCAGCCCCTTCCGGCAGGTCGCGTTGGACCAGATAGGCCACTAACTCCTGAGCCTCGCGATTCGCCCGGGCGAGCGAAGCTTCGTTCTCGGACAATCCCGCCCCCTTCCAATGCGACGCGGGCGCGAGGATACCACGTGACATCTTTCGCAGTTCCTGCCGCAGCGCCACGATTTCGCCCTCCAGAAGTTCGAACCGGTGCCCGCGCCGGCCGCCCCCCGGATCGGTCTCGCCGGAGTCGCCTGAGATGCCGGGGATGGGAGGCGAAAGGCTTCCCAAAAGAGAGTTCGTTGGGCTGCTGGAGTTTGGCGACCATGAGCTGCTTTGCGCCCTCAAACCTGGCGCAGATCGGCTCATCACGTGGGACGTCTCGTCCACGCCAAAGACCACTTCGTAGGCCCCCAAATGACGAGCCTCCGCCGGCGCCGGACGCGAGTTCAGGATGACCGCTTCATCCCCCAACTCACGACTCGCCAACTCCATGGCTGATTCCACCGTTCCCGAAAAATAGGACTTGATTCGCATCGTTTTCTTTTGGCTCCTGTGGCCGTTACAGCGTGCCCAACGTAATCACATTCACTCCCGAGGGAATTTCGGCGTGCGACAGGAAGACGAATTGGCCGGGCATCGCCTCCGTCATCTGCCTCAAGAAAAAGCGCACCTGCGCACTCACTAACACCACCACCGGAACGTCCGGGCTCGGCACCACCCGCGCCAAACGCTCGAGTAAGTCGCGAATGCGCGCGGGCGGCAAATTGAGATGACTGTTTTGTTCACCATGCTCCACCGCGCCTTCCAGCATCTGCTCGGTGGTCATCTCGAACATCCAGACGGGCAATTCGTTCTTCGGCGTCAAATAGGGCTTTACCACCGAGCGTCGCAGCGTCTGCCGAACGTACTCAGTCAGCAACACCATGTTCCGAGTTGCATTCGCCGCCTCGCCTAAAGCTTCCAAAATGGAACTCGCATCCCGAATTGAAACTCTTTCCCGAAGTAAGTTCTGTAAAACCTTCTGCA
>JAYVRS010000074.1:0-2577 GCA_043776185.1 Bryobacteraceae bacterium
GTGATGTCGCACACCGAAATGGCGGCCGTGCGCTTGCCGTGCGCCAGTTGGGTGAGGCCCAGCGAATCGATGGGATGGTCGAGCGCGTGCTCAAGCGCCGCCACCGCGTCGGGCAGCGGCTGCGCGGAGCGCGCCTCCAACAGTTGGTAGTCAAAGCCGGAGGGAAGGTCCAGCGGAAGTCCGTTTTTGCCAAAAGCTAGGTCAACACGCATCTCGATATTCATGTTAGCCAACTCTGGCCGATAAGAGGAGTACGCCGTGGCCCCCAAATTGCAATATAGAGAATATGTTCGGATTGGAGATCCTCATGCTCGTCAGCGCGCTAATCGCAGGCTTCTTTATTTTAGGCCTGTTTTTCGCGATGATCGCCCATCCGCCTAAGCCTGGCGACTGACGGGCCGCCTCTGTCCCTTGTGTCATTTCTGCACAACGAGTGAGACGAATGGGCACGAAATTCTCCATTTGTCATCGGGGTACCGCAATCGGTATACTGAAGGCTCAGCCGGAAACGGGCGTGTAGCTCAGTTGGTTAGAGCGCTTCCTTCACACGGAAGAGGCCCGGGGTTCGAGTCCCTGCACGCCCACCATTCGTCTCCCTCTCCTGGTCATCAGCGTAGGCTGGCCGTACCGAATCCCCAATCACAACAGACTTCCATTCCGTCAATCGCTTGCGTTGCCGAATAAGTGAGTTCATAGTCGGCTTGCCAATAGCGGTGGAGCTGCCCCAAGTGCCGACCGGCCTCCTCAGCTGTCCCAGCCAGGTGGTACCGTCCCCCGTTTTCCGCACAACGGGCCGCCAACTCTGGATGCGGTGCGCTCGAAATCACATCTAACGTAAGCCCTTTCCCCAGATCGGCCAGCGCGCGGACGTCCTGGACGGGAAATGCCCCTAGCTGGTCGAGCAGGACGACGTGCCCCTCGCCAAGTTTGGCATCCAGCTGGCCCGCCACCTGCCGCATCGCCGCCGGCCACGTGGCCATACCCTTCGGCGAGCCCTCGAAGGCGCGCCGCAAGGCCGGAAGCGCGCTGCCACACCAAGTAATCGCGAGGGCCGGGGCAGCGGGCCGCGAAGCCTCGGCCTGCGACGACTCGGCCTGAGCGGATGAAACCTCCATGCCTAATAATCGGAATGCGGCAATTGCGGGTGCCGCCCTCTCCTTTGGTTCGGACGCCGGCTCGACATGCAAATACCCAAATCGGTCTCCCCCTGGCCCAGTTGCCGCCCCGGTTCCGCTGCCCGCTCGCGGACCCATGGGAAACGCGTCGCGCCAAGCTGTCTTCCAATCCGGACACGGGCCCACCATCAGCACCACGGCGCGCGCCGTGGCCGCCGGACGCGCCACCAAACGGTAGTCGTCGAGAACCTCGCCACCCGCTCGAATCACGATGTCAAAAGGATGCAGGCCCGTCAAACGCCGATGTTTCGGCTCCGCGGTGATCGTCAAGCGCGTCTGTCCCGGATGGCCGGGTAGCCAATCGATCCGGAGCTCACCGCGCTGCAGTGCCTCTGCCTTGCGCAGCTTGGCGGCTTGAATCACTCGCAGACAGCGGGCGCGAGCCTCCGGCTCCACTTTGCCGATCAGCTTGCCCAGCACCGACAAATAGCGCGGATCCTTCGTCCGTTCCAGCAGCCACAGCCCGGCGCGCCGCGCCAAGCCATCGCTGCCCATCAGCAAATGGCGAATCTTACCTAGCGCCGACGGATCGCCCTGCAGATACAATCCGTAAATGGCGTTGGCCGATACCCGGTGATGCGCGTCCGCCGCCGCCCGGTGAAACAGCCGGTTGGCGAATTCGCTCTTCTGGTTCCAAAGCGCTTCCACCACATTCGCCCGCACCCGTGGATCGTTGTCGGCCATGCCCTCCGTCACCCACTCTCCCTCCGGTGCCACGCGCGCCATTAGAAGAGCCATTTTCGAATGCACCCGAGGATTGGGGTCCTGCAATACCGGTGCTAAACGGGCGATCACCTCCAGCCGCACCCGGGTCTGGCACAAAATCTCCAGCAAGTCCTGACGCTCACCAGGGCCTAAGTCGTCCAGAATCTGGTCGGCTATCCCTTGGTCAAGATTCGGGTCTACCCGCTGACCCAACTGGGCCACGCGAACCCTACTTCCTAACGGAGTCGCCGTCAGCCGCAGCAGCGGCAGGAGTTCCCGCTTCCTCACCAGAAACGCGATCACCCCAATACTCCCGGGGTTTTCCGCCGAATTGCTTAACATGCGCATGGCTTCACCCAAGAGGCCGGCAGAATCTTCGCGGTACATCTGCTCCAGCGTACCCATCGACCCGACAGGGTCCGAAGCAAAGTAGCGCATCGACCAATCGAGATTTTCTGCAATGCGCGACACAATGGCCTTTTCGGCCTCCCGGCTTCTATCGTGAGGCCCAAATGCACAAAACCCCAAGCCCGAGGGCTTGGGGTTTTTGACGGGAAGATCCCGAAAGAGCAACTAGACCTTGCGGCGGCGAGCGATCAAGCCCAGCGCGGTAAGCGCCGAACCGAACAAAACCAACGTGCCGGGTTCCGGCACACCACCGCCGGTAAAGACGATCATACGCTGAATATTCTGCGTA
>JAYVRS010000075.1:0-2577 GCA_043776185.1 Bryobacteraceae bacterium
GGCCTGGTGCAACTTCACCAGCTACCCAGAAAGCGGCCTGTGCATGCCTGAGGCGACTCGACGAGGGGAGGGGCACCTTCGGGTCCCCTCCTACTCTACCGGCTCGAATGATACATATCGAAGTCCCTACGCAACTGTTCCTAGTGACGAGCATTGCCGCGAACGTGACGGGGACTTCCGCCGCCCATCTCCACTGGCTCGGCACTGGCTCCATTTGACAAGCCCACCGCCCAAACCCTACCCTAGAATCTAGGTCCGTCACGCGGCCCACGCCCTTGCCGGCGTAGCTCAGCTGGTTAGAGCGGCGGTCTCATAAGCCGCAGGTCGAAGGTTCGAGTCCTTCCGCCGGCACCATTCTACTCTCGGGCATCGTGCTTGCCATGGGATACTTGAAAAGTACGCCCTCGCATGAAGCCCTCCCACATTCGTAATTTCTCGATCATCGCCCACATTGACCATGGCAAGAGCACGCTTGCTGACCGTCTACTGGAGGCCACTCACGCTCTCTCCGAACGGGAAATGATGGCCCAAGTGCTGGATTCCATGGATCTTGAGCGCGAACGCGGCATCACCATCAAGGCCCACGCCGTGCGGCTCGACTACCAGGCCAAGAACGGCGAGATGTATCAGCTGAACCTGATCGACACGCCTGGCCACGTCGATTTCACCTACGAAGTGTCGCGCAGCCTGCAAGCTTGCGAAGGCGCGCTGCTGGTGGTGGATGCCTCGCAAGGCGTCGAAGCGCAAACTCTGGCCAACACCTATCTCGCCATCCATCACAACCTCGAACTGATCCCGGTGATCAACAAGATCGACCTTCCCTCGGCCGATCCTGAGCGCATCAAAGAGCAGGTGGAGCAGATTATTGGCATCGATGCCTCCGAAGCCGTGCTGGCCAGCGCCAAGAACGGCATCGGCATTGAAGAGATCTTAGAAGCCGTGGTGGCGCGCGTGCCGCCGCCCACCGGCGACCCCGAAGCGCCCTTGCGCGCCCTGGTTTTCGACTCGTGGTTTGACCCGTATCGCGGCGTCATTATCCTCATGCGTATCGTCGATGGGCGCATCAAAATGGGCCAGAAGATCAAGCTCATGATGAACGGCACCATTCATGAGGTGGAAGGTTTGGGCTATCAGTCGCCCAAGCCGGTGCCCTGCAAGGAGCTCTCGGCCGGCGAGGCGGGCTTCGTCCACGCCAACATCAAGACGGTCTCCGACGCCAAGATCGGTGACACGATCACTGACGCGGCCAACCCTGCCGCTGAACCGCTGCCCGGCTTTCAAGAGATCAAGCCCATGGTCTTCGCCGGCCTCTATTCGGTTGAGTCTTCGGAGCACGGCCTTTTGCGCGACGCCCTCGAAAAACTTCGCCTGAATGACTCGGCCTTTAACTTCGAGCCCGAAAGCTCGGTGGCGCTGGGTTTCGGCTTCCGCTGCGGCTTCCTAGGGCTATTGCATTTGGAAATCATCCAGGAGCGCCTGGAACGCGAATTCAACATTGACCTGATCACTACCGCGCCTAGCGTGCGCTACGTCGTGAAGCTGACCAATGGCGACACTTTGCAAGTCGAAAACCCGTCCCGCTGGCCGGACCCGACGCAGATCGACAAAATAGAAGAGCCTATTATTGACGCCACTGTAATTACTCGAGAAGAATATATCGGCGACATTCTGAAGTTACTCGAAGAGAAGCGCGGCACCCAGAAGAAGTTCGAACACTTGGGGGGTGGCCGCGTCCTGATCATGTACGAAATGCCACTCTGCGAAGTGGTGCTCGACTTCTACGATCGCTTGAAGAGCTGCTCCCGTGGTTACGCTTCGCTCGACTATGTCCTTTCCGGCTTCCGCACTTCGCCCATGGTGAAGCTCGACGTGCTGGTGGCGGGCGACCCGGTCGACGCACTCTCCATCATCGTCCATCGGGATTACGCCCATGAGCGCGGCAAGTTACTCATCGAGCGCTTACGCAAACTCATCCCGCGCCAAATGTTTGAGGTGGCTCTGCAAGCCGCCATTGGTGCGAAAGTGATTGCCCGCGAGACGATTTCTGCCCGTAGTAAGAATGTGCTGGCTAAGTGCTACGGCGGCGACATCTCGCGCAAACGTAAGTTACTCGACAAACAAAAAGAGGGCAAGCGCCGCATGAAGCGCGTGGGCCGCGTGGAAATTCCCCAGGAAGCTTTCCTGGCCGTTCTGAAAGTCAGCCAGGGCTCGGACGACTAGAAAGTCCAGGCTAAGAACGCCGGTTCGCCCTCGTTCCAAACCGCTGTGTCCCTTCGCGCGGCCGGTTTTTCGAAGGCCCTTGTTCAGGCACCGGATGCTCCGCACAAACAACTTAGTAAAGCTTGGTGCGATAGGCTTCGGCCACAGATTTCTCAATCTCCTCGGCTGAGTCAGTTACTTCGATCTGGTCCTTTAACATCTGTCCGTAGGACGGCAGCGCGCTGCGTTCCACTTTGTAAGTATCTTTCCATAGGTGCGACCGAATGATAGCCTTACCGCAATGGAAAAACGCCTCTTCCACCGTCACCACTAACGCCGACGTGGGGTGGTTACCATTCACCTTCCAGCGTTCGATGG
>JAYVRS010000076.1:0-2575 GCA_043776185.1 Bryobacteraceae bacterium
TCCATGGCGGTAACGTTGTCATACAATCGCGCCCAGTCCTTGCGCACCACCGGCGTGTCCGGATAGTAAGGCGGCAAGGTCGCCTTGGCGGGGTCATGCACTTGGTCTGGCGTCAACCGCGCAATGTTCTTCCGGTAGACATTCTCGGGCGCCCGCACTTGGCTTTCATGGCTCACCAGGTAGTTGAACACCGCAAAGAAGGGCACGCCCGCCGGACGATTCCGCCAATGCGCTTGGTTACTTACCTCGTCCCAGGCAGTAAGGGGAGGGGCGAAGTTATAGTCCGTCTTCGAATTGTTGGTGCAGTAATAGCCTGCCGCGCGTAGGTATTCCGTAAAGCAACGCACCTCCGGCGGCGGCACACCCTGGCTGCGCATGTGTTGTGTCCCGATGCTGGCGGGATACATCGCCGTAATAATTGACGAACGGCACGGCGCGCAAACGCCATACGTCGAAAAAGCATGGGTACACCGCAGTCCCTGCGTGGCCAGCCGATCGATGTTCGGCGTGCGGGCGTAAGTATCGCCGTAACAGCCCAGGTCGGGGCTCGAATCCTCACAGCTCACCCACAGGATGTTCCACGGTTGGCCCGAAGGAGACTTTTGGGCCAGCAGTGGCGCAGCGGCCGCAGCGAGTAATTGTCGGCGTGTCATCGCCCGTTATTTTACGTGATCCAGCAGTACTAGCGGCCGTAGTCCTAAAAAACCAGCCTTAGGACTACGCCGCGGTACCACCCAGTACCCCTCCTAGTTCCGGTCCAGAATGAACCGAACCGCCTATTCGTAACTCACATCCCAAACCGCAAGATGAATTCATGAAACGCACTCAGTTGTTTACCTTAGCCGGCCTGATCATTGCTTCCAGCGGCTATGCTTCGGCTACGACAATTTCCTTTCAAGGCCTCGATGCCGCGCGCTCGGCTCAGGTCTGGATGAACTTTACCTATCTGGCCGGCGACCTGATGTTGAATGGCAGCACCGCCTCCAGCACCACGTCGGTCAACGAACGGATCGGCGTCGGCGTGCTCAACGTCGCCTTCGATGGCAGCTTGCAGTTGCAGGACGCCTTCTGTGTGGACCGTTTCCGCTACATCTCCAACGGCAACTATACGGTCAACGTCTCGGCTCCCAGCACCGTCACCAATGGCAACCGGGCGGCTTGGCTGATTCACGACATCCTGCCGCAGATCAACGCCGCCCCCGTCGGCACCCAGCAACGCAACCTCGCGGCGGCTCTCCAAATGGCCATCTGGGACATCATCCAGGATGGCGGCGACGGCTTCACCGCTGGCCGCATTCGCCGGTCCACGAGTAGCGTCAACCCCACCGACTCGGTGATCCTCTCGTTAGCGAATACCTTCATCACGCAGAGCAATGGCCACGCCTACACCAACGCCTTGGTGCTGAACAACGTCAACGTCAACAGCTACACGCAACGGCTCATTGTCGACCAAGGCGTCCCGGAACCCTCCACCTGGGCACTGGCGCTCACCGGCCTCCTCTGGGCTGGCCTCCGCCGCGCCAAGCGCGTCTAACCACTTCTCGAATTTGTTCCCTTCATTGATTGATTCCTCTCCTTGACAACTTCGGCCCAGGGCTCACGCCCTGGGCCATTTTTTCGTTAGGGAGGACGATTGGTGCCTTCCGCAGGACCCGCTTACTTCGTGCGCGGCTGAGTGGTCGTTTCAGCCACGCACGTAGTAAGTGGTTCCTGACGGAGCGAGCCAGCCAATGCTCAAACCATCAGCGTGGCCGCGATGATGCGGACTCGCCACTCGTGCGCATTGCCGTGCGCGTCGATCACCTCGCGATAAGGTAGGTTCTCGAACCACTCATCCACCCGCAGACCGAGGATTGCCAGGTGCTGCTTCAGTTTTTCCGGCGGTACAAACTGCGCCCACGGCTCGGGGGTGTTGAAGCCGCACGGCGTCGCTACCAGGAGCCTTCCGCCGGGACGCAGCACGCGGACCATCTGGGCCAGGCCGCGCCCCGGGTCGCGCAGGCGGCAGAGCAACAAAGTGGCTAGCACCATGTCGAACGTCAGCGGGGCGAAGGGTAAATCGAGCGCGCTGGCTTGGGCGATGGTGACGTTGGCCAGTTGGCGAGCGTCAGAGAAGACGACGCCGGGCCTTCCCCAGCGTTCGAGCCCGGGCAAAGGGATGGCGGCGGTATTTTGCAAAAGCGCCGCGGCGCGCCGGCACATGTTGTAGGAGAGATCGACGCCGGCGAATTGCGTATCCGGCAAAGCGGGCGCGCATTCATAGAGCACGCGGCCGACGCCGCAGCCCACGTCCAGCACGCTTTCCAACGGTCCCGAGGCCAGTAATAGGGCGCTCATGGTGCGGTAGAGCCCTTCGGCTGAGCCGTCGGCAAAGAGGCGGTGGCCGAAGGCGATGCCAGTATAGACGTCCACCACGCCAAAGTCGCGATCGTAAGGATCGTTGGCTCGCTCTTCCAGAGTGCGCGGGGCAAAGACGGGAGTGCGTTCGTCAAGCCACTCGGTGGGAACCCGGTCGAAATTCATGGCGGGTTATCTAGCGACCAATGCCGGTTCACCGATGCGGCAATAGCGCACG
>JAYVRS010000077.1:0-2575 GCA_043776185.1 Bryobacteraceae bacterium
GGCGAATTGCAAAAAACGCGTGATGAGCGAGTTGGTGCGGTCCACTTCGCTTTGGATGAAGCCCGAGAGCTCTTGCGAGATCTCGTCTTCTTTGGGTAACCGCTTGGCGAGTAACTCGGCCGAATTTTTAATGGTGCCGATGGGATTGCGTAATTCGTGGGCGAGGCCGGCGGTCAATTGGCCCAGCGCCGCGAGGCGTTCGGTACGGCGCATGGTCTCTTCGGCTTTTTGGAGGCTGGCGTTGGCGGCTGCCAGTTGCTCGGCCACCGCTTGATACTTCAGCGTCTCTTCGCGGTTGCGTTTGCCGAGCTCATAGGTGAGATAACCAACCAGGCAGAAAAATACCACCCGCAGACTCAGTTCGTGGATCGCCGGATCGTTTAAGAACCAACGATTCCAATCCAGGAGGAGTAAGTAGGAGAGATAACTGAGGATGGCGGTCAGCGTCCAAAGAATGGTGCCGAGTAGGCCCAGAGTGGAGGCGGCCGAGACGACTGGCAAGAGCAAGATCGGATAGTAACTGGACTCGATCGCGTTGGTGACGCCGATCAGTAAGTAACCCAGCAGTAGCTTGATGAAGATGGCCAGATAGTTTCCGTTGGGAGTCTGGAAGAAGGCGATGCGGGGGCTCGAAATCTGAAAAAGACACAGGGCGACGAGTAATTCGACCTCGGCCAGATGACTGACGGGGCTCGCGAAGTGCATCGCGGCGAAGAGCAAGATCCAGACGAAGTCGGCGCGGCGGATGAAACTGAGCCACGTGCGAAACTGCGGCACTTACATGCCCTCGGGAATTAGCTGTAAGAGATAGTCGCGGTCGCGGGTGAAGATCGGCGGCTCGACGTCCACTTCCCAGCCGCGGGCGATGGCGGGACGGATGACGCGGCCGCGTTTGAAGCTGGTTTCGGCGTGGCTCCAATTGATGCCTTTGGCGTGCAGTAAGTCATGCTTCTCCGCGGTGGACCGGCCGAGTAACTCGTCGTGCGTGTAATGCGCCGAAGCCAGCATGTTGAGGCTGTTGGCCGTGGCATCCAGCTGCCGCCAAATGAAGTACTGCTCCACATCGGCGCGCCGCGGGATCACCATGACGCGGGCATCGAAAGTGGCGGGAGCAAAAGCTTGGGTAAAGTGCGCCGTAAAGATGCTGGAGGCGACGGAGACGATCTTTTGGACATTGCCGTCGAACCACATCTTCTCGTGTTCGGTGGAGAAGTCAGTCAACAGAAAGGAGTACTCGTCGCTTTGCCCAAAGCCCAAGCGGCAGCCCGACATCTCCGCGGCGAGCGCCATGGCGGCCCGGTCGAGGGCATCGGCCAAGCGGTGATCATAAGGTCGCTCCAGATTTTTGGTGAAGGTGTGAAAGCGGCGGCCATCGATGCGGATCACCAGGTGCGTGCGCCGGGGCAGCTGAATGCGGAGGGCATCCTCGAAGTTGGTTTTGATCTTGTCGCCCAGGTCGTCCTTCAAAGCGGCACCTCATCAGAATTGTGGCAGACTTCAAGGCAGCATGAGGGTAGTGCTCGATACGAATGTGCTGATTTCGGCCTGCTGGTCACCGGGCGGTCTGGAAGGACGGTTAGTCGCGCTGGTGATGGAGGGCCAACTGACGGCGTGCGTCACCGAGGCAGTGCTGGCCGAATACCGGGAGGTGGCCCAGCGGCCCAAGTTTGCCACGCGGGCCGTTTGCTTCGAGCGGATGATCGCCTGCTTGGACAAGCTGGCGGAACTTGTAAAGCCAGGGTCCGCCACCGCAGCGGCAACTGATCCGGACGACAACCGCCTGCTGGAGTGCGCGCACGGTGCCGCCGCCCCATGGCTGATCACCGGCAACCTGCGACACTTTCCCTCCGACTGGAAGGACACGCAGATCGTCAATGCCCGCCAGTTCTTTACTGCAAACCCCGGCCTTCTAAAGCCGGAGTCGCCGTCAACAGGTCCTTGACGTAGATAAGTGCTGGGCCCTCGTTACCGAACTCATGCAGGACGCCGGAGAGGGCAAAGCCGCGTGTGCGTAGTAGCTCCAGCATGGCAAGCTCCTGCTGGGGCACGGTGATGTAGATGCGCGGCGACGAACAGGCTTCGGCAAAATAGTCGATCAGGGCGCGGCCGATGCCCCGCCGCCGGTAGTGCGGACTGACGTAAACGCGGTGAATGACGCCGTAACCCTGGAACTGATAGTTGAAGATGCCGTAGGCGACGGGCGTTTCGTCGAAGAAGGCGACCCAGCAGCGGCCCTCCTCAATGGCACCGGCGACGAAGTCGCGCTGACGGTAATCGCGCAGCATGGGGCCGTCGAAACGGCAAATGGATTCCAGGTCATCCACCTCGGCGGGTACGATGGTGCAACTGGGGGGAATTTCACAGCGTTGGGGGGAGGCCGGTTGTTGCAGGGTCATAGGTTTTGGCTAAGTCATCTCCTCATGGGCGGCGGCTAAATCCTCAGGCCGGCCGATGTCGCGCCAAGCTCCCTCGATGGGAAAGATCTCGAGCCGGTGGCCGGCGGCGATCAGTTGATCGACCGCTGAGGTGAGCTCGAATTCATGGCGCGGCGACTCCGGTACCCGGGCTAGCTCCG
>JAYVRS010000078.1:0-2575 GCA_043776185.1 Bryobacteraceae bacterium
ACCAGCGTACAGTTGCAGCGCCCCGGACCGGATCCGGCATAGATCACGGCACCCAGCAGGCCATTGGCGTTCGGATTGGGTGTCGTTGGGCTGAAAGTAGACTGACGGTCCCACAGTTCACCCAGCGGCGATTGATAGTCCCAACGCACCCCGTAATCGAAGGTGAGTTTACGCGTCAGCTTCCAAGTATCCTGGGCAAAGAATGCCACGGAGCTTCGGCGATTTTGTGGCGTCGAAGCGTTTCCCGCCGAGGCATTGTCGTAGAGCCCCAGCAGGAAACTGGCCCAGGAGGAGCCGGTACCCGTGCCGGTGGGAAGCACCTGGCCATACAGCGGCTGGGCCGTCTGGGCACCACCGTAGTTAAACGTGGGCGTCAGATTGTTGTAAGTCAACGGGCTCGTGGTTTCGAGCTTCCAGTCGCCGCCAAACTTCGACGTATGGTTGCCGTGGATCCAACTCATGTTGGCCACCCCGGTCGCCTTTTGGTCGAACACAAGCAGGCGGTTACCGGTGCCGAACGGCAACGCCATGCCGCCGAGCACACTGTCACCAATCGGGCCCAAACGGGGGAAGCCGGTACCGGGCGCGCCCGTGATGCCTAACTTGGTCAGGTCGAAGTCGAAGCTCACCGGCGGCACCGTGTCGGGGTTCCGGTAACGGATGAAGCCTGCGCCTAAGTGGAGAAGCAAAGTCGGCTTAAGCGTGTGGTCGTAGTTCACGCGGCTGGTCATGCTCCAGATATTCTGAATCCGCACGCGGGACAAGACATCCGGCAGACCGTCCACGCCATTCGACTTATCCGTATTCTGCGTTCCCACGTAACCGGATACTTTGATTAAGTCGCTGAAGTTATGGTCGATCTTCACCGAAGGGATCTGCTGGAGCTTGAAGAACGCACCCGATTGCGCAAAGTTATTTACGTAGAGCTCGTTGCCGATATTGGGCTTCGGGAGAAAAGCTAGAATCAGCCTCACCGTCGGGTCGATGCGGCTGGACGGGATTATGTTATTCGGGAAAACATTGAGTACGCGGCGGCCAGAGCCATCGAGCGTTTGCGTAGCGGGATCATAGATCGCATTCTGGATGATACTGCGGCCGGCAAAGTCGGTACCGAGATTCCGATTGCCGGTCACTAACAGGTTATTGCTCAAGTCGCCCCTCAAGTACGCACTATTCGGGACGGTGGAGGTGCCGGCGTAAAGGCTCTCGCGGTCGCGGTACTTCTCCAGATTAAAGAAGAAAAAGGTCTTATTCTTCCCGTTGTAGATTTTCGGGATCCACACGGGGCCGCCGATGGAGCCCCCGTAGTCGGCCAGGTGCTTCACCACCTTGATGTGCTGGCCTTGACCGTCGTTGGTGAAGGGAATGCCGGCGTTGAGAAAAGTATTTTCAAAGTAAGTATAGGCGCTACCGTGCAATCGGTTGGTGCCGCTTTTGGACGTAAAGTTATAAACGCCGCCGTTGCCGACGCGGCCGAATTCCGCAGAGAAATTGGAAGTCTGCAGGGTGAACTGCTCAATCGATTCGACGGACGGCTGTAACTCGTCGGAAACCCGCGTCTGGCGGGCACTATCGGACTCCTGGCCTTCGAACATGATCTTGAAGTTATTGTTGCCGCCATTAATAGAAATATTATTCCACCCGTTGAAAGTGGCACCCGGCGTCATCTGCGCAAACGACAAAGGGTTGCGGATGGCGCCGGCGCCGATCCCAAAATTGATCGGCAGTTCGGAGATCTGTTTGCCGGTGATGGTGGAGGATTGCTCGGCGCTTTCCGTTTTTAGTTGCGACGAATCCGCGGTTACCTGCACCGATTCCGCCGCCGTACCCACTTTCAGGACGACGTCGACGCGTGTCGTGACAGCCACCTGCACCTGAATATTGGTTTGCTGATATTTACTAAAACCGCTCTGCTCAATGGTGAGCGTATAGGTACCCGCCGGCAAGGCGAGTACGGTGTAGTTACCGGTGCCGGTGGTGGCCGAGGTGCTTTTCGTGCCGGTATTCGAATTCGTCAGCGTGATCTTGGCGTTGGGCACTAGAGCGCCGGTAGAGTCGGCGACCGTGCCGGTGATGGTTCCGCGATCGCTCTGGCCGAACGCCGATACACAGACCACGGCCATAGTGATGAACTGCAATAATTGTTTCAACATAACCCCCTTACGTTCAGCTCTGAAAAGATATCACAAATTTCAGAACGAGCGCTAACGATTACGCCGAAGCAATATGGCAAGTCTGGCGCGGGCCGCTGGGGAGGCCGGGTTCAGGACGAGATAGCGGCGCAGGATCACGGCGGCCTCGGCTGGGTCACGAATTTGTGCCAGGTTTAGCGCCGCTTCTTCGATCGCCGGATTGGCCACCAGCGCCCGTTCCCATAGTGTGGCGGCTTCCGCGGTTCGCCCGGAGCCGGCATAAATCGTGCCTAGGTTCACCAACGCCGATGTCTCGCCTGGCCGCTCGTTCAGCACCGACTCATAAAGCGCGGCGGCACGCGATAAGTCAGGTTCCAGCACCGCCAACCTCAGCCGCACCGGCCAATCCGCCGGACGCGCGCGCCTCAGATGCTCGCGGGCGC
>JAYVRS010000079.1:0-2575 GCA_043776185.1 Bryobacteraceae bacterium
TGGGTTTGCTGGGCGTCGATTTCGGCCCCCGGGCAGCGTCGCAATTGATGGAGACTTGGCGCGCCGCCAAAGATTGGACGAAGGCCGTGGAAGAGGCCGATGCGGCCAACAAGCGGTATCCCAATGACCGGATGGTGAAGCTGGTGCGGGCCAACATCCTGGCCGAGACAGGCAAGAGCGAATTGGCCGCCAGCGAATTGAAGAGTCTGCTGGACGGCAAGAGCGATCGCGAAGTGTACCTTTCGTTGGCGCAGATTCATGACAAGGGCAAGAACTACGTGGAGATGGCCAAAGCCATTGACCAGGCGGAGAAGCTCTCCGACTCCGCCGAGGAGAAAGAGGGTGTATGGTTCACGCGCGGAGCGATGCTGGAGAAGCAGAAGAAGTTTGACCAGGCCGAAGCTGAGTTCCGCAAACTGCTGGCCCAGAATCCGGAGAATATTGGCGCGCTCAACTATCTGGGATACATGTTGGCTGATCGGAACGTGAAACTGGAGGAGGCCCTGGGTATGATCCAGAAGGCGGTCCAGAAGGATCCGGAAAACGGCGCTTACCTCGATAGCTTGGGCTGGGCGTTTTTCCGCCTGAACCGGTTTCCAGAAGCTGAATCGAACTTGCGCCGATCGATCGAGAAAGTTCCCACTGACCCTACCGTGCGCGATCACTTGGGCGACGTCTACTACAAGCAAGGCAAGCTGAAAGAGGCTGCTGCCGAGTGGCAGTCTTCGGTACAGCAATTTAAGGCCGCCGCTGCTCATGAATATGAGCCGGCTGACTTATCCCGCGTGCAGCGTAAACTGGACAACGCCCGCGTGCGGGCGGCCACCAAGGATCCTGCGCCCAAGAAGCCTTAAGGGGACTGTGTCTCGTTTCCAAAGTTCTGTTGCCTTGACCACTCTGTGGGCTGCCACGCTTGGTGCGCAAGAACGGGTGCAACGTCCCGAATTGCAGTCCATCCTGGTGCTACCTTTTGCCAACGCCACCGACGTTCGGGGGCTTGATTGGATTGGCGAGAGCGTGGCCGAAACACTTCGCGATCGTCTGGTAGCCGCCGGATTGCCGCATGTCTTTGAGCGTTCCGAGCGTCAAGAGGCATTCCGCCGGCTAAGTGTGCGGCCGTATGTACCTCTCACCAAGGCGACGGCCTTCAAGATTGGCCTTTCCGTCGATGCCGACGTGATTCTCTATGGTGACTACGAAATTCTCGCGTCCGCGGCCACACCTGCTCCAACGGCGGCTCCCACGCCGGCGGCCAAACCCACGTCGACTCCCGTGACGCCGCAGTCCAGCGTTCGTTTCACCGTGAGGGTG
The DNA here is from genome assembly GCA_043776185.1 of Bryobacteraceae bacterium. GTDB lineage: Bacteria > Acidobacteriota > Terriglobia > Bryobacterales > Bryobacteraceae > JALHNI01. The sequence goes on from JAYVRS010000079.1 coordinate 1,312, forward strand.
CTCGACGGCCGCCTGCTCCGCTCTGGTCTCGAATTCGCCTCCACCGGGCGACTGGAGGAGTTGGCGGTGCTGCAAAACCACCTTGCCTGGCAGACTTTGCAGGCCTTGGCACCGGCCTTGGCGCCGTCGTTTACGGACTTCGACCGGAGTTATCCACCGATCCGCGTGGAAGCGATTGAGAGCTACGTGCGCGGCTTGCAGGCCACGAAGCCGGAGGACAAGTACCGCCTCCTGACCGAAGCGGCCAACCTCGACGAGCGTTATTCACAGGCCCGCTTTGAACTCGGCCGGCTGCAACTGGAGCGGGGCAACTTTCGTGAGGCCGCTACTTGGCTTGACCGGGTACCGGTGGCCGACGTGCATCACTTGGAGGCCATCTTCTTTCTGGGGATCGCCCGCTATCGGGCAGGCGAGTTTGGTGCCGCGGAGCAGGCCTTTGAACGAGTCCTGGTGGATTTGCCGCTGAGCCGTGTTCTGAATAATCTGGCACTGGCGCAAGCGCGGCTGGGCCGGGCCAAGAGCGCTGAGAACTTAGCCAAGGCGCGTGAAGGCGACCCCACCGACGCGGACTACTCTTTCAACGCCGGCTATCTGCTGTGGCGTCAAGGGCAGTTCAAAGCCGCCATCACGCCGCTGGAAGAGGCCCTCTCGCGGAATCGCGATGACGCGGAGACCGCGATGTTTCTCGGCCTTTGTCAGCGCGCCGACCCCACGAGCCTAAAGGAAGCACCCCTCGAGGGCCGCGAGCGGCTGAAGATCCGTTTGGACGAAACGGCCTATCGCCAGTTGAAAATGCTGGTGGAAGGTACGCTTAAGCCGCGCTAGGTTTTGGGCTGAGGGCGTGGCGCAGCAGCGCGAGGCCCGCCACCAATGTCGCTAGCGAGATCCACTGCGTGTTGGAGAGGCCCCCTGAAAGCGCCTGCTCGTGGTGGCGTACAAATTCCACCGCAAAGCGAAAGATCGAGTAGAGGCTGAGGTAGGCGGCAAATACTAAACCGGGTTGCGGCCGCCGGTTGAAGAGCCAATAGAGCAGCCCGGCCAGGGCCAGATTGAAACTCGCTTCGTAGAGCTGCGTCGGATGCAGCGGCACTTCGAGTGGCACGCCCGTCATCTTGTAAGCCTCTACGTTGCTAAACTTTACGGCCCACGGGCGAGTACACTCGGTGCCATAACAACAGCCGGCGGCAAAGCATCCAATGCGGCCGAAGGCGTGGCCGATGGCGATGCCGGGCGCGAAAACATCGAGAGTGGTTAAGAGCGGCAA
>JAYVRS010000080.1:0-2569 GCA_043776185.1 Bryobacteraceae bacterium
TTCGTGCGCTTCGTCAGTCCAGGCCAATTAAATGTGCAAGTGCCCGCCAACATCCCCACCGGCGGCCAACTGCCCGTTGTGGTGACGGTAAAAGGGCAAGCCAGCCCCCCCGTGATGCTCGACATCCAGGCCATCGCCCCCGGCCTCTATGCGCCCCCCGGCTTCAAGTCGCGCGACCAACAGTTTGTCGTGCCCGTCCGCCCCGCCACTGGGGCCCTGGTCAACAACGGCTCCGTGCCCGGCATCCCCTTTTCCGAAGCCATCCCCGGCGAAACCCTGCTCTTCTACGGCGTCGGCTTTGGCCAAGTAAACCCGGCTACGATCCCCGTCGCCGGCCAAGTAGTCACCGCCCCGGCGACGCTCGCCGCCCCCGTTAAGATCAGAATCGGCGGTCTCGACGCCCCCATCGCCTTCGCCGGACTCGTCCAAGGCTCCCTCGGCTTATATCAACTCAACGTCGTCATCCCCGCCGCCCTTCCCCGCGGTGACCATCAGGTAGAAGTGGAAGTAGACGGCAAACCCATTCGCCAAACCCTCTTCCTCCCTGTACAAGCTCGCCCCGCCCCCTAACTCCTTCGCTCCCAGTGGGGTGGGCCTCCGGCCCGCCTTCATCAACAACGCGACTCACTAGCCCCACGGCGTCAGCCGTGGGATGCGAACAGCTTGGGAATTCACTCCGCAGCTTAGCTAAGCCAACAACCCTTCCGTATCGAACACCAACGCCAAAGCGTAAATCACCGCGCCCAGCCGCACCGCCGCCGCAATCGACTCTTTCGCCACGCCCTTTTCCCGCAGCACCCGCTCATGCGAAGTGACGCACATCGAGCAATTATTGATCGCCGAAACCACCGTGCAGTAAAGTTCAAAATCCACCGGATCGCCCCCATGCGTCCGGATCCCGTTCATGCGCAAACGCGCCGGAATGGTCGAGTAGGTGTCGTCCTGAAACATGTGCGTAAACCGGTAATACACGTTGTTCATGCCCATCACGGCCGCTGCGGTCTTCGCTGCGGTCTGCGTCTCCGGTGACGCAAACTTGGCCGCTTCCGCATGCAGAATCGCCGTCAACCCCGGATGCCGAGCCCCGCTGGCCGCCGCCATCACCGTGCCCCAGGTCTGCTGCTCCGTCAACTCCGCCTGCTTCAGCAAGCTCGTTAAATTCAGCTTCAAATCTTTGGCATAATCCGGAATAGCATCAAGAAACCCGTCATAAGTCATATTATGAAACCCCTGTGGGGCGGGCCTCCTGGCCCGCCCTCCCTGCCTTACCGAAAGCTAAAGCGTAGCCTCGCCCTTTTTCCAGTTACAAGGACACAGCTCGTCCGTCTGCAACGCATCCAACACGCGAATCACCTCGTCCACATTGCGTCCCACCGAAAGGTCGTTGACGCTCACCCAACGGATCAACCCTTGCGGATCGACAATAAACGTGGCGCGCTGGCAGACGCCCGCGTTCGGGTCAATAATGCCTAATTCCTTCGATAACTCGTGCTTGATGTCGGAGAGCATCGGGAACGGCAGATCCCGCAAGTCCGCATGATGCGTCCGCCAGGCCAAGTGCACAAACTCCGAATCCGTGCTGCCGCCGAGCACCTGCGCGTCGCGATCATTGAAGTCGCGGTTCGCCTTACCAAATGCGGCGATCTCGGTGGGGCACACGAACGTGAAATCCTTCGGCCAAAAGAAAATGACTTTCCACTTTCCCGGATAGCTCTCGTTCGAGATGCTCTCAAAAGCCGTGTCTTTGTCGAGGCCGACCGTGGCCTTCAAATGAAACTTCGGAAACGCTTGACCAACTCCCAGCATTTTTGGCTGACTCCTCTATCGACTATCGAATCTAACGTACCCTTCCATTGTTTGATAGTTACGCTCCCCTGTCAATTCCGCGCCATTATCCGCGCTATCGGCCAAAGCGATAGCATATCTGTGATGCGTTACATTCTGCTTTCCTTCGCCGCCCTCCTGCTGCACGCCCAGGAGTATCCCTTAGGCCCCGATCATCAGCGCCACCCCGGCACGCCCGTCGGTCAAGTCACCAAACACACCCTCACTGGCAAGGTATACCCCGGCACCACTCGCGACTACTGGGTCTACGTGCCCTCGCAATACCAGGCCACCAAACCCGCGGCCGTTCTCGTCGTCCAGGATGGCGGCGGCTGGATCAGTGAAACCGGCCGTTTCCGCGCCCCCATCGTCATGGACAACCTCATCCATCGCGGCGAAATGCCGGTCACCATCGGCATCTTCGTCAATCCCGGCATCATGCCCGCCCTCACCCCCGACAGCCAGGACCGCTTCCATCGCAGCTTCGAGTACGACGCCATGAGCGACCGCTACGCCCGCTTCCTCGTCGATGACCTCCTGCCCGCCGTCGCCAAAGATTTCAACCTATCCCAGAACCCCAACGATCGCGCCATCGCCGGCTCCTCTTCCGGAGCCAGCGCCGCCCTCATTGCCGCCTGGAACCGGCCTGACCAATTCAGCCGCGTCATCAGCTACATCGGCAGCTTCACCAACCTCCGCGGCGCGCAAACCCTCAGCTCGCTCATCCGCAAAACCGAACCCAAAG
>JAYVRS010000081.1:0-8459 GCA_043776185.1 Bryobacteraceae bacterium
GCCAATAGCGTGCTGGCTCGCTGCGCGACACCGAAGTTTAGATCGCCCGGCAGCCGGCCATCGCCGGACAACATCATCCGCGTCCACGGAATTGCGCGGGAGAACAGGTCCGTGGAAAGAAACGATTTGAGCGTCCAGCGCTTCAGATGGGTGACTTGAATTTCCGGTCTTGACTCGATGCGATGGCCAGCCGCCTTTAGTTTTAAGCCGAACGCCACGTCTTCGATAGAGGCCCCGGTGTATGATTCATCAAAGCCCGTTTGGGAGAAAGTCGCGCGCCGCACCGCGCCACAACCGGCCCAAAACGTGGACGCCTGCCGTCGCGAGCCCTGGTGGACGAAATGGTGCAGCAGATTGCGAAAGTCGCTGACGACGGTGTTCCCGCTAGGCTGGTCGTCATAGGAGCCGAAGACGGCGTCCAATTGCGGGTCAGCAAACGCCGCCGCCAGTTGATCGATGGTCGACGGATGGATGCGAACGTCGGCGTCCAGGAAAACCAGAATGTCGCCGGTGGATTCGCGCGCGCCCCGATTCCGGGCCGCCGCCGGACCCAGGTTCGGCTGGCGGATCAAACGTCCCCCATGCTCCTCCACCAAGGCCGCGATTTGGCGCGACTGCTCCGCGCTGGAGCCATCGTCCACCACCAGGATCTCGTCCGGCCGCTTGACGCCGAGAGCCAGCGACCCTAAGCATTCGCCTAAGGTGTCCGCCGCGTTGTAGGCGGGAATGACGACGGAGAGCCGGTTCAAGCTGGCCGGCGAAGGGGCTCCGGCACGCGCGGTTGTTGGGCGTTCATCTTGCGTAATTCCTCATGGCTAATGCGATGGCCGCTCTCCTGATACTCCTCATCGACATTCACCGTCCACAGATCATGGGAGGCCCCGAAAATGTTCTCCACCGCCAGCATAGCGGTCACCATCGAATGGTCCTGATTGTTGTAACGGTGCATGCCGTTGCGGCCAATCAGCTGCAAGTTTGGCACTTGCCGCAGGAACTCGCGCACGGCGCTCAAACCCCTCTCGTGGTCACCATTGTAGACCGGATAAGCCTTGGGCGCGCGAATGACGGCCGTGTCTTCGACGAGCGATGGGTCAGCCAAACCGAGCATGCCCATCTCGCGGCGGGCGAGCACGGCGAGCTCTTCGTTGGTCATCGTCCAAAGGTCATCGCCGACATTACAGAAGTACTCGAAGCCGATGCAGGTCACTCCCGAATCGGGGCTCATCTCCGGGCTCCAGTTGTTGAAGTTTTGGATACGACCCACTCGTACCTCCGGATCGTGGATGTAGATCCAGTTGTCAGGGAAAAAGTCCGTACCCCGCACCATGAGGGCGACCGTTAGAAAATCGCGGTACTGGAAGCATGCTTGCACGCGGTCAAGCGCCGGCACTCGCGGACGCAACGCGCCGATCAACTCACGAATCGGCATGGTGGAGAGAAAATGGCGACCGTGGATTTCGCCACCGCCGGCCACCACGGCTTTGACGCCCCCTGGACTCCAGTGGATCTCCTCCACATTCGAATTCAAGCGGACTTCGCATCCACCTTCTTCCGCCAGCTCGGCCGTTTTCTCCCACATCATACCCGGGCCCAGACGCGGGTACTGAAAATTTCCCATCAGGGACTTAGCGCGCTTTTCACCCTCGATCCCCAATGCCGTTTTTACTACCGTCCAGAGCGAGAGTCCGCGGATGCGTTGGGCGGCCCATTCGGCCGAAATCTGGCTGCAGGGAATCCCCCAGACTTTTTCGGTATAGGTCTTGAAGAAACGCCGGTAAAGTCTCTCGCCAAAGTTATTGATCAGCCAGTCTTCCACGCTGTGGACGGGCGCGCGCGGGCTCAGCTTGCTCTTGAGGTAAGATAGCCCGCTCCGGGAGGATTCGATGAACCCCAGCTTCAGCAGAACCTCCAGCGGCTCAATGGGGTATTGATAATACTGGCCGTCCAGATAGAGCCGTGAGAGGCGTCCGCAGTCGAGGAAATTGTCTCCCAGGACGTCTTCCCACATGGTTTGCACTGCATCTACTTTGGTAAAGAAACGGTGACCGCCGATGTCAAAGTGGTAGCCATGGTGACGCTCCGTACGTGACAAACCGCCCACTTGCCCAAGACTCTCCAAGACGATACTGCGCGTTCCTCGCCGTGATAGTTGATAGGCGGCGGTTAGACCCGCGGGCCCGGCACCGATAACCACCGCATCCGTCCCCACCGTGGGGGACACGCGCAATTTCATTCAATATCCTCCGAAGCACAGATTCTCTTGTTCTCATCGCCCTGGAGATACTCTTCCACGGTGTCAACCCATTTCATTAAAATAGCGCAAGATGATCGATACGAACCCAAATCACTCAACATTTGCCCGCCTGAGGGTAGCCAACGGTAGAGCCATACCCCCTTTCGAGGCCCGTTTCGGGGGCGGTTCCGGGCCTGTCCGGCCACATGCCAATTGCCGAGTCTAAGTGTAGTGGCGAGAGAAGGGTTTTTACTAGATCTGATGGTACTGGGACTACAAAAAGCGCCGCATAATTTGGGCGGCCTGCCGAGGCTGCGGTAACTGCTACTGTGTGATCAGTATGCGTACGATCGTCTTCCTACTGCTGCTCTCCAGCCTCAACGCTCAGTATCAACGCCGCTCGAAGCCAACTGGCCGGCCAGGCTCCGATCTCGACATTCTCAACACCGCCGTGGCCTCGTTTGACGGCACGCTGCGCTCGCTCGACAAGAAACAGGTCCTGCTCGAAATGGGCGAGGAACAGACGGTCTCGATTGAGGTGAATAAGAAGACGCTGTACTTTCGCGGCACCGAAGCCATCGCCGCGCGCGACGTCACCGTCGGTGCCATCGTCATCGTAGAGGCGAAGAAAATTGCCAACCAACTCGTGGCGGTAAGCGTGCGCGTCAAAGAACCGCCGCCTGCGGCGAAGCCATAAAGCAAGGCACGCCATTTTCTAAGCTTGGCCCTCGGATACACTATGAGGTGAGAGGATTATTGTCCTATGCAAGAAGAACGAGACAACACATCGGGCGCACTGTGGTTCATCGCTGGCGTCGCCATTGGCAGTACGATCGCCCTGCTTTACGCTCCCGCTTCGGGCCAACATACCCGCCGCCATATTGCTTCCAAGGCTCGATCCGGCCGTGAGCGCATCGAGACTCAAGGTCGCGACATGATGGACAAGGGCCGCGAGTTATATGACCGCGGACGGGAGATTGCCGACGACGCGGCGGACATGTTCGAGCGCGGCCGCAAACTGATGGAAGGCTAGTCCAGCCAGATTTCGCGGCGCACGCCGCGCAAGTCCATCTCGTATTCAATGGACTCGATCGGGGGCCGCGAATAGTGCCAAGTGAAACCGTGGGCGGCCCCCGCCCCCATCGGCCGGATGATCTCGTTCTCCACCTCCGCGCCGATGTCGTGGACCGTGTAAACATTGCTTGTAGTCACTTGATCCCAGCCGACGCCCAGGCCCTGTAAGCGGCTCGTCATGAGCCCCATAACGAAACGGATCTTCTCGCGCAGGGCGTCGGGCGACGTCTCGCCATGACGCACGACGTCGTGCGGATCGAGCGAACCCTCCGGCAATTCGCCGGCCCCGGCCACTACAAACGTCTTCACCTTCAGTGAGGAGGGCACGGTGTAAGAAAAGCCGTAGATCGCCGGTTCACGGGGCGGCCGCACTTGGGGGGCGATATTGGTGCGGGCCACCGGGTTCTGGCCATCCACTAACAGGCCCCACTCCACCAGCGTCTTCACATAGCCGGCATTGAATTGATTAAAGCCGGGAAAGGTGAAGGGCACGGGCGAACGCAACGCCATGCCGCAGAGGGCATGGACGGGTCGTTGGGCGGCTAGCACCTCCCAGCGGACGCGCGCCAATCCGGCGGCCAGGGGCAACGCCCGTGTGAAGCGAACGTGGACAATTTCAAAGCCCGGGTCGGCCACGACGCCGGCGGAGTAAGGCGCAATGCCTTTCCAGAAATGGTAATTGCCTCGATCATTTTTGAGTAACATGAAATTTCTCCCAAAGGGCCGGCCATTCGTCAGCCAAGATCCGAAACCAAGCTGTATCGCGGCGGCGATTCTTAATGATGACATGGGCGTCCTGCACGCCTTCAAACTGAAAGCCCATGCGAAGCGCGACCCGGCGGGAACGCTCATTCAGGGCGTTGCATTTCCACTCCACCCGCTGATAGCCGAGAGCAAAGGCGTGCTGCAGCATCAAGTAAGTCGCTTCCGCCAACGCCCCCGAACCCTGGGCGGCGGGCGTGTACCAGATGTGGCCAAGTTCAATCTTGAGGTCGGCGGGCGAGTTACTCATAAAGGTCTGCACGCCGATCAGTTCGTTTGAGGCTTTGAGGCGAACGCATAGAGCTAACAGGTTGGGGGTGTTTTCGAGACCAGTAAGAAAGGTTCGCATGGCAGATTCGTCGGCGAAGGGACCGGCCCCCATGTAGCGCCACAGAACGGGCTCGGGATCGTAAGCCAACGCGCCGAATTGCGCGCTGCCATTGGAGATTTCGTACAGACGAGGGACATCGGCATCAAGGTTGAGGGGGCGCAGATCGACGATGCGGCCGGAGAGCGTGACCGGGGCCGGTTCGAGCGGCAGGGTGGTTCGCAGTTGCAACAGCGCTTCAGAGAGCGGGGGCGGTAGTTCGTGGAAGTCCATAGCGATGATAAAGACTATGGTGCCACCGTTTCGGCGATTGGGCTCTGTATACACTGGAGTGATGCGGAACATCTGGCAGCGACAAGTTCCGGCGATAGCCGCGGTGCTCCTCATCTTCGCGGCGGTGCTTGGTGCCCAGTACAAGACTCGGGTGTGGCAGCGCTATGAGCACGAGATGCAGGATCCGGTGGACGATCCGCCCGATGCGTTGCGCAAGGGCGAGTTCGCGTTGGGACGCCTGCGTTACTACTCGCCATTGGACCGTGGACGCGGCCGCTATGCGCGTTGGGGCATTGACGCGAACAAAGGGGACCGGCTGTTCATCGACCTGATGAGCCGCCTCACCCGGCTCGACGCGGGGCCGATCGAGACCATCGTCGAACTCGATGCCGAAGAGATCTTCGAGCACCCCTTCACGCTCGCCATCTCGGTCGGCGATTGGGAGCTCTCCGCCGCCCAAGCCGCCCGCTTGCGCCGCTATTTTGACCAAGGCGGCTTTCTGATGGTGGATGACTTCCACAATGACCGGGAATGGGCCAGCTTCATGGCCGGCATTCGCCAGATCTATCCCCAGGCCGATGTCGAGGAGTTACAAGCCGCGGACCCCATCTTTCATACGCTCTTCGATACCAAGAAGCTGACTCGTGTGCCGGGGCAAAACGTCGTCCACGGCTCGCAGATCGAACGCGGCGGCGAGATACCCCATTGGCGCGCCATCCGCGACGGCCATGGCCACATCGTCGTCGTGATCGGCTTCAACATGGACATCGGCGATGGCTGGGAGTTTGCCGACGACCCGGACTATCCGGCGAATTACTCCACCGAAGCGATCCGCACCGGCCTCAGTTACGCGATCTACGCCCTGACTCATTAGTTGCCACGAAACGGGGTCTTACAGTAGACTTGGCAATCGAAAGGGTACTCCACACATGAAAACACTTATCATTCTCACCGTCCTCGCCACTTCGGCCTTGATGGCGCAAGACGCACTCAGCAACGAGGCCCGGCAGGCCTGGAGCCGCACCAAAGGCAACCTGATCGGCGCGGCCGAAAAGATGGATGAGGCGAACTACGATTTCAAGCCCTCGCCCGAAAGCCAGAGCTTCAAAGTGCTGGTGGCCCACACGGCTGACTCGGCTATGGGCACTTGTTCCGCCGTCAATGGCGAGCGCAAGCAACTCGGCGCGGCGTCGAAGACTACCAAAGCCGAATTAGTGGAGGCATTGAAGGCCGGGCTGGCCGAATGCGATACCGCCTATGGCGCGCTGACCGATGCGAAGGCGACGGAGATGATCGAAGGCCGCGGCGGGCAGCGATCGCGCCTTGGCACGCTCTACGGCAACACAATCCATATGGAGCATGAGTATGCGCAAATGGCGGTTCATCTGCGGCTGAAGTCGGTGGTGCCTCCGTCGAGCGACCGCACCGGAATGAAGAAGAAGCAGTAAGTCCGATTTAGGTTAGGCAAGGGGCGGCTGCGAGGCCGCCCTTTTTCGATGTGCTTAGCGCTTCAAACTCGCGGCTTTGGCCCGATCCTCGTCAGCGCCCTTTTGGTCGCCCATTCGGCCCTTCAAGCCCGCCCGTGTGAGATAGGCGTTGGCATACTCGGGTTTTAGATCAATGGCAAAGTTTAGATCGGCCAACGCCTTGGGATATTGACGCAACAGCATGTAAGCGAAGCCGCGCGCGTTTAAGGCTTGCACATGCTTGGGATCGAGGGTGAGCGCCTCGGAGAGCGCGTCGACCGCCTTCTGATAACTGCCTTCCTGAATTAGTTTGCGGCCCGTGGCGTTGTAAGCATCAGCCGTCAGTTTGCCCGTCTCGGCCGGTGGGGCTGGCTTCACCGTAGCTGGAACTGGCGAGGGGGGCGTCGTTACCGTTTTCACTATCTGCGGTACAGGTGTAGTTGCCACAGGAGTCACGTTAGCGGCAGGATCAGGCGCGGGCGTAGCCACCGCTTTGGCCGCTGCCAATTTGTCTTCCGCCATCACTAACAGCGGCTGCGCTTCGGCCAAGCCCGGCTTGAGACGCAAGGCTTCCTTCAAGTCATTGCGCGACCGCTCAAAATCCCCCAGTAGATAGTGCGCGCTACCCCGGGCATAAAATGCTTCCGCGTAATTCGGACTCAGCCGAATCGCCTCACTGCGATCCGCCAGACCTTTCTCATGATCACCGAGTAAATGGTAAGTGCCGCCCCGGACCACATACAATTCCGCATCTTTCGGATCAAGCTTCAAAGCGGCGGTGCGGTCGGCGAGCGCCCGATCCAGTTCTTTCAATTCGATAAAGCTGGTAGCCCTGGCTAAGTAAGTGAACTTGTTATTCGGCTGCAATCGAATGGCCGCGCCAAAATCAGACACCGCCGCTGGATGTTGGCCCAAACGCTGATAAGCGCCGCCCCGCAGCGTGTAAGCCTTGTCCGACTCCGGCCGTAACTTCAGCACGGCATTCATATCGGCAATGGCCTTCTCGAAAACACCCAACTGCCCGTAAGCATAGCCGCGCTCCATCAACGTTTCCCAGTAATCTGGCTTCAGCGCAATGGCGCGATCGTAATCTTCCACGGCGTCACGGTACTTACCGAGCAAGGCCAGCGCCACGCCCCGGTCCTTATAAGGCGCGGGATTATCGAGTCGTAACTTGATGCCCTTCGTTAGGTCGTCGATGCCGCTTTGATGCTGTCCTAACTTCACATACTCCACACCGCGCGCGTTGTAGAGTTGGGCCCTTTCCATGCCGCCGCCGATGGCTCGGGAGTAGTCGGCCACGGCCTTGGCGGGTTGCCCGGAGGCGGCGTTTAGGTCGCCGCGCAAAAGCCAGGCTTCGGAGTCGTTGGGATTGAGGGTGAGCGCTTGGTCGAGGTCGGCCAAAGCATCCGGCAGGCGGTTCAGCATCATACGCAAACGGGCCCGGGCCCTCCAAGCATTCCCGTTGGCCGCACCGACGGCCACGGCTTCGCTATAGGCGGCTTCGGCCTCAGTGTCCTTGCCCTCGGACTCGAAGCGTTCCCCCGCATCTAAATAGCGTTTGGCCCGGCCAGCGTCCTGCTTCGGAGGTGCTTTCTGGGCCAACGCCAGCGACGCACCCAGGGCGCAGAGTACTAGGAAAAGCAGGGCAATTCGCCTATTCATTTAGCCTTCATGGTACCATCCGGCTTCAACACGAGTTGCTGTCCGCGCCACTCCACCGTGTTAAATGCCGTGTTAAAGATGGCCCCGGCTACCCATACGGCAAAGGCAAAACAGTCCCACAAGGGTGCCAGCACCCAACCACGCCGGGCTACCCGGCTCTCTAAGACCATAACGCCGGTGGCGTAGGCGCTTGCCCAGCGGATGGCCGCAATGCCCAAGGCCGTCCAAGGAAAGCCCGCCGCCAAACAGAGCAATACCCACAGGCCGGCATGCGTGACGGGCAGGCCCCAGTAGCCATCGCCCCGCGACACCCGAATGGTGCGCGCCCATCGCAATTGATGCTTCCACACGCCTCGCCACGTATCTTCCCCCAGCGTGGTTTCCACGACGGTGCGCGACAATTCAACTCGCTTGCCTAATTGGGTGATATGGCGAGCTAACTGGTAGTCGTCGGCCAGGTAATTCTCCAGCTTTTCAAAGCCGCCAATGGCGTGTAAGTCGTCGGCCCGAAACACCAGCGTCGCGCCCAGCCCGAACTCCTTGACGCCCACCAGCGGGGCCACCATCACGCCGGCGGCGAAATCGACACTAATTCCCAGGGCCTCCCAGCGGCCGGCCCACGTTCCGGCTTGCGCCCGATAGAGGCAAGTGACGACGC
>JAYVRS010000082.1:0-2565 GCA_043776185.1 Bryobacteraceae bacterium
GCGGCTTCCCGCATCCGCGTTTCGAGCTCACCGATCAGCTGTTCTCGCTGCTCTGGTGAAATTGAGTCTACCTCATTTGGCTCCTCTTCGAGCGAAACAGTGTGGTAATCAGCCTCAATAATGGCAATTAAGTTTCCGTCGATTGGCTTGATAATGGTCTCCGGCGTGATCCCGTTCTGTTCGTTATAGTCTTCCTGGATTTTTCGGCGCCGGTCGGTTTCGTTGATGGCCCGCTTCATACTATCGGTCATCTTGTCGGCGTACAGGATAGCGCGTCCATTTACATTTCGGGCGGCCCGCCCGATCGTCTGGATCAATGAGCCAGCGGAGCGCAGGAAGCCTTCTTTGTCCGCATCCAGGATGGCGACCAAGGAGACTTCCGGCAAGTCCAGCCCCTCGCGCAGAAGGTTGACGCCGATCAACGCGTCAAACTCGCCGCGACGCAGGTCGCGCAGGATTTTCACTCGCTCGAGCGTCGTAATCTCCGAATGCATATACCGGCATTTGACGCCCACTTCCGAGTAGTATTCGGATAAATCTTCCGACATTCGCTTGGTGAGCGTGGTGACCAGCACGCGTTCGTTGCGCTCCGCGCGCAGACGAATCTGGCCTAGTAGATCGTCCACCTGGCCCTTGATGGGCCGCACTTCGACGATGGGATCGACGAGGCCGGTGGGGCGGATCACCTGCTCGATGACCACGCCACCGCACTTAGTGAGCTCATAGGGCCCCGGGGTCGCCGAGACGTATACGGTCGTGTTCACCCGGTTCTCGAACTCTTCAAACGTGAGCGGGCGATTGTCGAGCGCGCTGGGCAAGCGGAAGCCGAAATTGACGAGATTTTGTTTGCGGGCGCGGTCGCCGTTGAACATCCCGCCGATCTGCGGCACGGTGGCGTGGCTTTCATCCAGGAAGATCAAGCTATCGGCCGGCAGGTAGTCCAGCAAGGTAGGCGGCGCTTCGCCGGGCAGCCGGCCGGAGAGGTGCCGCGAGTAGTTTTCGATGCCATGGCAATAGCCGATTTCGCGGATCATTTCGAGATCGAACTGCGTGCGTTGCATGAGGCGTTGGGCCTCGATGAGCTTGCCTTGCTTCACCAGTTCGCCGTGCCACCACTCGAGTTCCATCGAAATGGATTCGGCGGCGGTGGCCTTGCGATCGGGTGTGATGACGTAGTGACTTTTCGGATAGATGGGCAGGCGGCTGTAGGTTTTGCGGATGGTGCCGATGATGGGGTCAATTTGCGAGAGCGAATCGATTTCGTCGCCGAAGAGTTCGATGCGAAAGGCATTGTCGTCGTAGGTAGGGAAGACTTCGATCACGTCGCCGCGTACGCGAAAGGTGCCGCGCGTAAAGGCCGCGTCGGAACGCGCGTATAGGATTTCCACCAGCTTCTGGAGGATCGCCTGACGGCTGATCTTTTGTCCTTTCTCAAGCATCAGCAGCATGCCGAAGTAGGCCTCGGGCGATCCCAGGCCGTAGATGCAAGATACGCTGGCGATGATGATGCAGTCGCGCCGTTCGAAGAGCGAGCGCGTCGCGGAAAGCCTTAGTTTGTCGAGGTCTTCGTTGACGGTGGACTCTTTTTCGATATAGGTGTCGCTGGTGGGAAGGTAGGCTTCGGGCTGATAGTAATCGTAGTAGCTAACGAAGTACTCGACCGCGTTTTGCGGAAAGAATCCGCGAAATTCCTGATAGAGCTGCGCGGCGAGAGTCTTGTTGTGGGCCAGGATGAGGGCGGGTCGCCCGAGGCGCTCAATCACTTTGGCCATGGAGAAGGTTTTGCCGGACCCCGTGACACCTAGCAGCACCTGATGCGCCTCGCCATCAAGGATGCCGCGCACCATCGCGTCGATTGCGGTGCCTTGGTCGCCGCGTGGTTCGTAATTTCCTGCCAGTTGATAGCCCATCAGTACTAGTTTAAGGGGCTTTTGTCTGGTCCTGTGCCCTAATGGCCGACTAGCTGCTCCAGTTTGGTGAACGCCTGCTCCAAACGTTGGGTTTTTTTGAGCACGCCCGCGAATAAGTCGCCGGTGCGGTCGAAACGCTCCACGGCATTTCTCAAATGAAAGTCCGCCGGCTTGAGCGAGGCTTTCAGCTCTCGCCATTCGAGCGGCGTGGCGACCGGCGCACCGGGATGGGCCCGCGCGACGTAGGGTGCCGATATAGTTTTTCCACGGGCATTCTGTAAGTAGTCGAAATAGACTTTGCCGGGGTCGCGCTTGCCGACGGCGCGGGGCAAGGTGAATAAGTCAAGCCGTTCGGCGGCGACGATTCGGGCTAAGACTTCGGCAATGCCCCGCGATTGGTCGTAACTGTAAATGGGTTCCAGTGGCACGTAGATATGCAGGCCATTGCCGCCGGTGGTCTTGGGATAACCGGTGAGTTCGAGTAAGTCGAGTTTGCGGCGAATCAATAATGCGGCTTCGATGATTTTGGCGTAAGGGCACTCGTAAGGGTCAAGGTCGATGAGGATAAAGTCCGGGTGATCGAGCGTTTCCAGCCGGCTCATCCAGGGGTTCTGATCGATACAGCCCAGGTTAGCGAGATAGAGCAGGTCGGCGC
>JAYVRS010000083.1:0-2562 GCA_043776185.1 Bryobacteraceae bacterium
GAAAGCTGTGCGCCGATAGCCGCTTGCCCAAACCCGCCGCCAGCATCCGCCGCTTCACCAATCGGCAAGCGTCCACCCTCGACAAGCCCCGGCCCGTCAATTCCCCGCCCTGCACCGTTTGGAAAAGCGGCGTTTCGTCGCCGCTGAGGCCGGCGCCTTCGCGATAAGCGTTGATCCAACCCAGCAGATCGGCCCGCAGCGGAATCTCGCGGCTCTTGCCGTTCTTCTCCAAAAAATGCGCGACGCCCAGGCCACCCACCTCATAGAGGTCGCCCAGCTTGAGCTTGGCCACCGCCCCCACCCGCGCCGCCGTGTAAATCAGAAAGGCAATCAACGCCCGATCGCGCCGGCCCATCAGCGTGCCTACGTCGATCGCGCCCAGTAACTTTCGCACCTCGTCCACCGTAATCTCGGGCGTCCGGCCTTCGGTCACCTCGAAACGCTCCAGCCTTACCGTCGCCACCGGGTTTAACAGACAGACATGCCGCACCACCATCGAATCGAAGAAGTGGCGCATCGCCGCCCGGTGCTGCTGCTTGGTCGCCGGACTACCCGGGTGCTGGTCAAAGTAAAGCCCCACCATCATCGGCGTGATCCGCGCCAGCTCGATTCCCCGCCCCGATACCCAACTGAGAAATTGCCCGATCGCCGTCTGGTAGGCCCGGCGCGTGTGCGGATTGCGGATCTTGCCCCAGAAGAATTCCTGGGCGGCGAAGATGGCACCGGGTCCGGCGGCGGTGACCAGATCCGGAAGCGTCAGCGAGATGGGAACGAGGGCACTCATGGCGTTGGGTTTATCGTAGCAAATAACGTCTTTTATGTGTCACAGTTATTTAAGGACAATGCGTTATCGCGCAATAACATATCCTATAGTAAGAGAGCGCAATCATGGCCCGTCCCGTCGATTGGTTTCAACGACTTCCCCAAATCATCGCCCTGATCGAGCAACCCGATCAGCCGCAACTCCTCAACCGGCAATCCATCCAGGACCTTTTCGCCGTCGAACGCCGCAACGCGCAATACCTACTCGCCCGCTTCGGTGCCACCCGGCTCGGCAACGCCCTCGTCATACCGCCAGCCTTACTGGCCGCCGCGCTCCGAACCATCCAGAATCAGGATGACTTCGAACGCCAGGCTCACCGCCATCAACAGGTACGCGCCGTGCTCGCCCAACGTCGCATCAACCTACAACTCCCGCGCATCTCGCTACCGGACCCCATTTCCGAAACGCTCAATACCCTGCCCTCCTCCATCCGCCTCTCGCCCGGCCATCTGTCGATCGAGTTCTCCGGCACCGTCGATCTACTCACCCACCTCCTCGAGCTCTCGCGAGCCATCGGCGAGGACTTCGACCGCTTTGAGGCCCTCTTAAATCAGGACCCCCTTTCGCAGTAACTGCCCTACAAAATATGGCGATTTTTCAGGATGGCCACTATGGGTGGGGTATGCGTTTCTTGACACCAACCCTACCCATCTCTACAATCGAGCCAGATGGTTCGTCAATATCTCACTACCCGGCAAGTGGCCCACTCGCTCGGCGTTTCCCTAAATACGGTATATCGCTGGCTCAAATCCGAGCGTTTGCCCGAGCCCTTGCGTGATCCGGACAATAACTATCGCCTATGGACGGTGGAAGATTTATCCCGCTTACGGCAATCCGCATCGGAGACCTCATGATTCGCCTCGTCGTCGCCAATCAGCGCGGAGGCGTGGGCAAAACCACCGCCGCCGTCAATTATGCGTGGTATTTAGCCTCACGCGGCCACCGCACCCTGCTAATCGACACCGACAGCCAGGGTTCCATTGGCGTGATGTTGAACCTCAAGCCCAAGCACTATTTCAGCCATTTTCTGGTAAATAAGTTCCACTTGGACGAGTGTACAATCCAGGCCGGCGAGAACTTTCACGTGCTGTGCGGCAACAAAGAGACCGTGCAGGCCGAAAGCGCCCTGGCGGGTGCCGTAGTCCGCGAATTGACCCTCAAGGTGCTCTTGGAGCCCTACGAAAAGCAGTACGACGCCGTCATCATCGATGTCTCCCCGTCCATCAATCTGCTCCAGACCTGCGCCATGGTCTATGCCCGTAACGTGTTGATTCCAGTGAACATGGACCTACTCAGCTTAAACGGCGCCAACGCTGCGTACGACATGATCCGGCTTCTCAACGACCTGATTCGAGCCAACATCAACGCCGTGGGACTGATGCCCTGCCAAGTCGATCAACGCCTCTCCGTCACGGCGCTCGTGCAACAGGGCCTCGAAAAGATGTCCGAAATGTTCCAGATTCCGATCCTGCCGGCCATTCGCACCGATCAAAGCGTCAATAAAGCCTTCCGGGCCCGTCGCCCCTTACTCGAGTACGATGCCGGCTCCAAGGCGGCGCAAGACTATCTGGCCGCTTTCGACAAGATTACCGCGATTATTGAAGGGGCTCCGGGCCATGCGCAAATCCAAGAAGCCTCAGCCTGAACCCTTCGACGTCGGCGATTTTCTGCGTCCGACAGACACGGATCTGCGGAGCGCACTCAATTCCCTGCTCCACGGCAATGCCGCTCTTGAAGCA
>JAYVRS010000084.1:0-2561 GCA_043776185.1 Bryobacteraceae bacterium
TACAAGCTGGAGGTGGAGGCCACGGGCTTCCAGCGCTTCACCCAGTCCGGCTTGCGCCTGCAGATTGACGAGCGCCTCCGGGTGGACCTCGCGCTCAAGGTAGGTTCGGTCACCGAAGTGGTGGAGGTTACCGGCCAAGGCGCCGCCGTCAACACTCAGGACGCCGTCCTGCGCAACGTCATCGACTCGAAGCGCATGGCGGACCTGCCACTCAACGGCCGCAACGCCCTCCAACTCGCAATCCTTACGCCCGGCGTCATCCCCATCCGGCAGGACGTCGGCGGCAGCTTTCAGCCCTCCGACCAGGTTTCGGTCGCCGTGAGCGGCAGCCGTTCCAATGGGCTCAACTACATCATGGACGGCGGCGACAACATGGACACGTACCGCAGCGTCGCCAACGCTTTCCCCAACCCCGACTTACTCCAGGAATTCAGCGTACAAACCAATAGTTACTCGGCGGAGTTCGGCGGCCGCGCCGGTGGCGTAGTAAATGTAGTAACTCGTTCCGGCGTCAATGAATTCCACGGCTCGGCCTTCGAGTTTCTACGCAATTACCGCTTGAACGCCCGTAACTTCTTTGCCCCGACCCACGACGGCCTGAAACGGAACCAATACGGGATAGCCTTTGGCGGGCCGGTCTGGCTACCCAAGCTCTACAATGGCCGCAACAAGACCTTCTTCTTTGGCGGCTTTCAGAAAACCCCGGTCCGCTCGGCGCCCGGCAACTTTACCGCCCAAGTGTTGCGCACCGCCCAACGCCAGGGCGACTATTCGAACGTCCTCGACGGCCGCGGCAACCTGATCGTCGTCCGCGATCTGGACGCCGCTAACACGCCCTTCGCCGGCAACCGGATTCCGGCCAGCCGCCTCGATCCGGTCTTTCAGAAATTCCTCAGCCGAGGCATCCCCACCACCGACGACCCCGCCGGCTTATTGCGTTACGCCCGTCCTAATTACTCGAACAACGACGAATGGAGTTTGCGCGTCGACCATCACTTCAACGAAAACAATCGCCTTTACGGCCGCATCTTCCGCGAAGATAACACCGCGCCCAACCTCGGCGTTCCTGGCAACATCATCAGCTTTAACAATTCGCTGATTCAAAAATCGACTAACGCCACCCTGAACTATTCGCGCATCTTCACCCCCAACCTGATCGGCGAATTCGGCACTACCTTCAACCGCTCCTGGGGCATTCGCGGCGAAGTGGCGCCGTTCACCTGGAGCGAACTCGGCGCGCGCTTGACGCCGGCCGCCGGCAGCCGGGACTTCATCCTCAACAGCGTCCCCGGCTACTTCGCCGTCAATCTTTTCGGCGACACCACATTGGTCCGGAACAACTTCCAGTACAAGGGTTCGCTCAGTTGGCTGCGCGGCAAGCACAGCGTCAAGTTCGGCTTCGACATCATCCGCCGGCAGTTTAACCTGCCGCACGTCAACCTGAATGGCAATGGCGCTTACGCCTTCGGCCAACTTACTGGCGATGGCGCCGCCGACGCCCTACTGGGTAAGCCCACCAGCTTCGCTCAATCGGACGGCTTCCGCGTTCGCGTGCGGGAAACCGACTGGGTGGGGTTCGTGCAGGACGACTGCCGCCTGAGCCGGCGCGTCACTCTGAACATGGGCTTGCGCTACGAGCCTTTCCGGCCCTGGGAAGACAACTGGCTCTCCCTGCCGCAGGCCGCTTACTTCGCCCCGGGCCGTAAGTCGCAGGTCTTCACCGACGCACCTGCCGGCATGATCTTCTTCGGCGATGCGGGCGTTCAAGCACCGCTCGCGCCCCGCCGCAATCTGCGCCTGGCACCGCGCATGGGCCTCGCGATTGACCCTTTCGGTAACGGCAAAAGCAGCGTGCGTATTGGCTACGGCATCTTCTACGACAGCCTCATTCCCACCGAACAAGTGCAGCAGCCGGCCAACCTGCCCATGTTCGCCACGGCCATTAATTTCCCGTTCCCCGCCGCTACCGCCGACCCTTACGCCGGCCGGGCCACACCCTTCCCCGGCGTGTCCCCCAAGCCCGCCAACGTCACCATTCCGCGTCCGTTGGGATGGAACGCCATTGCCCTCGACTACAACAACGCCTACACCCAGCAGTGGAACGTGACGCTGGAACGCCAGATCTTCGGCTCCGCTAATATCGTGCGCGCCACTTACATGGGCTCGAAAGGTACGCGGCTGCCCCTCGTCTACACCGAAAACGTGGGTACTTACGGGCCGGGCGCCACTCGCGCCAACGTCAACACCCGCCGCCCCTATTGGCCCGACTTCGGCGCCGTTAAAGTGCTCACCTCTGTCGCCAATAGCACTTACCATGCCGCGGTGTTCACTTACGAGCGCCGCTTCAGCCGCAATTGGAGTACGACGGCTTCTTACACGTTTTCGAAGAATATCGACTCAGCAATCAACGCCGGCACTTCCAACGTTGGCACCCTCAATAACCCCTACAACTTGAATAGCGACCGTGGCTTGTCCGATTCACACCGCTCCCACGCCTTTGTCACCTCCTATCTGTGGGACCTGCCGAAACTCAAGGGCCAACCCCTCCTGCTGCGGGCCAT
>JAYVRS010000085.1:0-2560 GCA_043776185.1 Bryobacteraceae bacterium
GCTCTCGAAGATGCCGAGCAGGGCGTAGTAATCGGTGGTGGGAATGGGGTCGAACTTATGATCGTGGCATTGCGCGCATCCGACGGTAAGTCCCTGAAAGACACGCCCGGTAACATCGACGCGGTCATCTTGGGTATGCGGACGCAACGCGAAGATCCCCAAGCCGCCGGCGAACTTCGACTTATCGCCCATCAGATCGCCGGCAATCTGAGCCTTCAAGAACTGGTCATAAGGCATATCCGAATTGACGGCGTTGATCACCCAGTCGCGATAGCGGAAAGCATTGGCATAAGGCGCTTCCACTTCGGCTTCCAGTTTGTCGTCGGAGTAACGCGCCAGATCGAGCCAATAACGGCCCCAGCGCTCGCCGTACTGTTGGGAAGCGAGCAGGCGATCCACCACTTTGGCGAAGGCATCGACCGATCGGTCAGCGATGAAGGCATCGATTTCAGCGGCCGTGGGTGGCAGACCTGTCAGGTCATAGTAAGCGCGACGCAGCAGGGTGCGACGATCGGCAGGGGGGGCGGGAACGACATGCTTCGCTTCCATGCGGGAGAGCAGCAGGCGATCCAGGTCGCCGCGCGCCCAAGCGGTGTTCTGCACCATCGGAATGGCTGGCTTCTTCACCGGGACGAGCGACCAGAAATTGCGCTGCTCTGGCGTGATGACGTACTTCTTGGCTTTGTTCGCCACCGCGGCCGCGGACTCAGGCCAGTAGGCCCCGGTCTTCACCCAATCGCTTAGATCGGTGATTTGACGGTCCGAAAGGCGGGGCTGGCCGGCCGGCATGCGCAGGCGCTCATGCTGATGAGTGACAGCTTGAATCAGCACGCTCTCATCGGGCTTCCCTGGCACCAGCGACGTGCCAATCTGGCCGCCTTTGATGAGGCCCTCACGCGAGGACATGTCGAGCCCACCCATGCGCGTTTCCGAGTGGCAAGGTAAGCAATTCTTCACGAAGACAGGACGTACGCGATTTTCGAAGAATTCGCGAGCCTCCGGATTGTCAGCCGCCGAGGCTCTAACAGCGAAGAGAATAAGAAACAGGCGCAGTTTCACGTTGTTAGTATTGGATCACAATCCGGGGTGCGTGGGAAGCCCCTACCGGCGGCTCTGGGGCGCAGAATTGCCAGAAAGTCCTATGTGATACTGTCGAATGATAATCCCTGGCCGTTCGGCTGGCGGTATCGTTGAGAGTACGCCCCTGGGGGGGCAGCGAGGAAGTGGATTGTTATGCGTTTGTTTCTTGGGAACCTCCCATTCAAAGTGTCCGAAGAGGACTTGACGGATTTGTTCCAGAGCGTCGGAGTAACCCCCGACTCGCTCCAGATTATGCGTGACCGTGAGACTCAACAGTCGCGTGGTTTCGGTTTTGCGGAAGTGCCGGATGCGGTGGGCAATCAGGCCATCGAAGGCGTGAACGGCCGCCAGATCATGGGACGAGCGATCGTGGTGAATGAAGCGCGACCGATGGCCGAGCGTGGCGAACGCCGTGACCGGGGCGACCGCGGTGAGCGTCCCTCACGCGGCCGTTACTAGTGAAACCCTATTGACCATAGACGACCGCGCCGGTGCGGCGGGCCAATTGCAAGCCGTCACCGGCGATCGAAAAGCCAGGAATCGTCACCGGCAGGTGGCCCGAAATATCAATTTCGCCCCACAAAGCGCGAATCGCGGCTAGCTCCGCTGTCGGCGCTCCGCTGCAGGTGGCTAAGGTCGCCGCAATGTTGGGATAAGCCTTGACAAAGTAAGGGCTGCCCAGAGCGACCAGCACCACGGGCACCGATCCTTTGGCTAACGTTTCGACAAACTCTGGGTAGTTGCCGGCCAGCCCGACGTTGCCGCGGTAGGCGGCCGTATTAACGAACGCGCCGAGGACGATGGTGGTACAGCCCTTGGCTAGGTCGGCGGCTAGTTCCGCCAAGTCGGCGCGGGGCAAGGCCGAGTCGAGCCAATGGGTCTTCATGGTGGGTGCGCGCGCTTGGGCCTCTTCGATAAAGCGGCGGCCTTGCGTGGAATAGCGCCCCTCGGCGAGGGCGAGCACGCAGGTTTGGGCCGGGTCGCGCAGAGGGATGGCGCTGGCCGTATTGCGCAACAGGGTGACCGCATGATCCGCGACGCTCTGGGCGCTTTTGGCAAAGTCAGGCGAGTCCACTTGCTCGCTCACCAGTTCGACGTCGACGAGCCGTTGCTTGTGAAGTCCGAGCCGGACCTTGGCGGTTAGGAGTTTGGCCACGCTCTCGCGCACGCGGTCCTCGCTGAGCCGTCCGCTTTGAATGGCCTGTAAGACAGCTTGGATGGCCTGTTCCGGGCGCGGCGACATCAGCAGGACGTCCGTGCCGGCTTCCAAGGCCCGCACCGCCGCCTCGCCCGCCGTGAACTGCTTGGCGAGCCCCTGCATGTCCATGGCGTCGGTGACGACAATGCCGCGGAAGCCGAGTTCCTTGCGCAAGAGTTCGGTGAGCACGTTCTTCGAGACGGTGGCCGGAATCTCGGCGGGCTCAATGGCCGGTACGCTTAAATGCGAAGTCATCACCGCATCGACGCCGGCTTGGATGGC
>JAYVRS010000086.1:0-2557 GCA_043776185.1 Bryobacteraceae bacterium
CACGCCTTCTGCCTCATGTCCAACCACGTCCACTTCATCCTCGAACCGCTGCGCAAATGGGGCATCTCCCAATTGATGCAGCATTTGCAATCTCATTACGCCCGCAGCGTCCATCAAGCCATGGGCGTCACCGGCCACCTCTGGCGCAACCACTTCTCTTGCCGGCCCATCCCATCCCCCCGCCAATACCGCGCCGCCCTACTCTACGTCGAACAAGCCCCCACCATGGCCGGAGTCGCCCGAAGAGCCCATATTTACGAGTATTCCAGCGCCCCGGCCCATTGCGCCAACCAGCCCATTTATTCCCTGCGCCACCGCCACCGACAAGCCCACGTCAAGCTCTATCTCACCCGCTGGCGCAAAGAGTTCCCGCCCTCCCAAGACTGGCCCGCCCAACTTCGCGCTCCCCGCGACGCCGCCGAAACCGCCGACATCGAACGCATCCTCGGCACTGACCGCCTTCAGCCCCAAAAGCAAATCCAACTGCCCCCCTGCCATCCAACCCCACAAAACCAAGCCGCCACCGCCTCCACCAACAACGAACAACAAAAAAGGGCACCAGTCATACGACCAGCGCCCCCATCTTGATCCAATAAGAACTACTGCAGAACAGTCAACGGTGAACTCGACCGCTTCGGCATCGCCAACTCCGGCATCGGCTTAGCCAAAAAGAGCATGCGAGCGGGCTTCACCATCATCCGCGCCCAACGATTGGCCGTTTTACGCCGCGCGCTGTCCGTCGAAATGCCCGTGTTGGCGTACATTTGCCGGTACAGCTTCGAAATCAGCAAGAACGCCACGCGCGACTTCAGCGACTTCACGCAGCTCGCTCGCTTCCAGATCTCCGGGAGGCTGTAGAACGAGTCCCAAACGCCCTGCGTGCGCTCCCGGATCTCCTCGGAACTCATCGTTGGATGAGGGGTGAACATCTTCGGACGCTTCTCCGCCGGAATGCGCCAATAACGGGTGATCGGCACGCCGTCCACCTTTTCGACGTCGTCGCCCAACTTCTTTTCCCAGCGCTCGAAATCCACCGTGCCCGGGAAAGGCGTCAACATCACGAATTGCGCGAATGTAATGTCGGCTTCCTTAGCCATGGCCGCCGTCGCCGCAAAGCTATCCGGACGATCCGTGTGCAATCCAAAGATGAACGAGCCCAAAACGTGCACACCGTGTTTTTTGAACGTTTGCAACTGCGCCGCTAGGCTGGGGCCACTTTCGTTAAAGTCCTTGAAAACAGCCTTCAAGCCCTCTGCTGTCACGCTTTCTACCCCGACCAGGGCACCCTTGATGCGGGCTTTTTTCATCGCTTCGAGGAACTGGATATCCTCTGCGGCTTCCATGGTGATCTGGGTGAAAAAGATCATGTCGGACGGCAACCCGGCCAGGGCTTCCATCAGTTCGAACCGCTCGGCCCGCAGGCCTTTCAATTCGGCCACGCGCGGCGCATTGCCTTGCTTCTCCGCCAAATCGATGTCGGTCAAAGTCACCGGATAAAAGTTATCGTCCGCCAAGGCGATGAACCGGTAGCCGGCTCGACGCAACTCCACAATCTCCCCAATCACTTTTTCGGTCGAGCGTTGCCGTGGCTTTTGCCCATCGGTGCGCCACACGGAGCAGAAAGAGCAGTGCTTCGGACAACCGCGCACGGTTTGGACGGAAGCCCACATGTAGCTCTTGGCCGGCAGCAAATCCCAACGTGCTGGCACAAAACCCTCGCCGCTCACTCGCCCGCCGTCGTAACTCTCTTTCAGCTTTCCGGCCACGCAGTCTTCAATCACCTGCCGCCAAATAACGTCACCATCACCGCTGACTACGGAATGCGCTAAGCCCAATTCGCGAGCTTCGTCCGGGTAGAGCGTAGTATGAACGCCACCGTAGATCACCCAAGCTCCGCGAGCCCGGGCGATTTTGCCAACCTCAAAACCGCGCAGGGCGTTTCCGGTGTGAATGCCGATACCCACAATGTCGCCCGCCTCAATAGACTCAGGAACCAAACTCTCAAGCGTTTCATCGACGATCACAGGATCGCCATAGATTCTTGGGGTTGCGGCTGCTAGCACAAATAGCCAACGAGGAGTAATAACGCCAATACCGAACGACACATCACTCGGGTTTACCAGATGAACACGCATGCGGGAGAGACTCTCTTTCTCTGGGATCTAAGCCAGCAGCACATCTGCGGCCGGTCCACTATCTAGATGAGTATACCTCTTTGCTTGGTCTAGATCTTTGCCGCTCAAGCTGGATGTTTCAATCCACGCATTCAGCTCGTCCCTTGAATGGCAGAATGCTGAATAAATGGCCTGTCCCGTGTCATACTAACGAGTAGCGGAGCCGGTGGAACAAGATGCCTTGTCGCCACAGTGTTTGATGCGACAATGGTTTTGCAACCCTAACCGCTGTTAAGGCGTCAGTTCAAGTAGGACGGTATTACGAATGCCCGGCATGGCGCAAAACGACACTGACTTGGCGAGCAGCAGCTCAACGCCACCCCTACGTGCTGGTGCACTCGAAGACCAGCTTGCCACAGCGTTAAGCGGCGGGACCCAGGATC
>JAYVRS010000087.1:0-2554 GCA_043776185.1 Bryobacteraceae bacterium
GGGAGCGAAACCGATAATCAGCAAGGCGGGCGGAATGGTGGCGAGGAGACCGAAGCCGAGGTTCCAGCGGAAGGTGTCCAGATAGCGTCCGTGATCGCCGGCGGAGCGAAAGCGGGACAGGGCGGGCACGGCGATGCGGGAGACGGCGAGCGGTAAAAAAATGAGTAAGTAGCGGAAGCGATCGGCGGCAGTGAATAAAGCCATTTCGGAGAATCCACCGGGCTGGTGGACTAACCACGCGCTGCTGAGCCAAGTAACTGGCGCCACAATGATGCCGGACAGATACGAGGGCAGGCTGAACGTGAGTAACATGTGGCGTTCGGTGCCGAGATTCTGGAGGGAAGGCTGAATGCCCCACTTACGGCATTCGGCCTGAAGGGCAATGGTATTTAAGACGCAGGCGGCGGCCACGGAAAGAGTAAGTCCAGCGATGGCTCCTGGTGCGCCGTAGGTGTAAGCCAGGATCGTAACGGCGGGAATGGAGAGCACACCGTTCCAGATACTGAGTCGGGCGATGCGCGGGAAAGCTTCGAGACCGGTGAGGGCACCGGTTTGCACGGCTTCGAAGACGCCGAAGGCGAGCAGGCCGGAGGCTTGAATGAGTTGGGTGGAGAGGCCTGGCGAAGCAAAGCCTTGGGTGGCCAGAAGCGGCGCGACGAGAATGAGAACGACGGCGAGGAGTAATCCGGCGGCGGCAGCGGCGGCGAGCGACAAAGCGAGAATGCGCCCGGCACGGGCGGGGTCCTTATCGCGATACTCTGCCAGGAATTTAGTAGTGGTGAGGGCGAGGCCCAAACCGGCAATGGGGGCGAACATGCCGACGGTGCTCTGGATGATGGCCAGTTGCCCAAAGTGCTCTTGGGGTAGAACGCGGGCGCAGATGACCAAGGCGACGACGTTGGCGCCGCGAGCGATGAGCGCCGCGAGAAAAGACCAGCCGGCGACGCCCGCCAATTGTTTCTGCGCGAGTAACGAGCGCAGTAGGTCACGGTAGGGCGACGAAGGCAAGGAGATAGTTTTGGTAGGAGCCAAGGGAGTTAGTGGGATGGATTCAAAGACTGATTCAAGACCGTGCCCAGCAAGACGGTACCGTCTTCCTGCAAGCGGGTGGCGGCGGCTTGGGCGATGTCGCGGGTGGTTTCGCCGGCCCGGACGACGAGGACGACGCCATCGGCCAAACGGCCGAAGATGCGGGCATCGGGGAGTTCGCCAATGGAAGGAGCATCGATGATTAACGTATCGTAGGCGTGACGGAGTTCGGCGAGTAAGGGGCCCATGGCGTAGAGTAAGTCGAGCGCACTGCTTTCCCGGGGTCCTGTAGCAACGAGGGACACGCCGGGCAGGGAGGTGGAATGAGTAACATAGGCGAGTAAGCCGGGGTTGATTTCGGGAAGGTCAATTAAGTCGCTGAGTCCGTAATTATCGGTGACGCCGAAGACGCGATGGAGATCTCGCTCACGCGAGGCGTCGACCAGCAAGACGGTGCGATTCATGTGGGCGAGAGCGGCGGCGAGATTGGTGACGAGGGTAGTCTTGCCGTCGCCAGGCTGAGCGCTGGTGACGACGATGACCTGGGGAACGCGTCCGGCGACTTGCGAAAACAAGATAGAAGTGAGCACGGCGCGATAGGCTTCGGCTTCGGTGGAGTTGCGACGGAGCCAGGTGGCGAGGGCGGCGTTGGTAAATCGATCGGTGGGGTCGCCGATGTCGTCAGCGGGGGGCGTGACGCGGACGATGCCAGCCCGCGCGCTTAAGCGCTCGTGGGGAGGCAGCGGCAGCGCGAGAAAGCGGGGAATGGAGCCGAGTTGGGGGACGGGCAAGTGAAAGGTTAAGTGATGGGGTTGGTGAATGCGCCGGTCGGCGCGATCGCGCGCGGTGACGAAGACCAGGCCGAGCAACAGACCAGCGCTGGCCCCCCATAAAAGGTTGAGGAGGCGATTGGGACGGATGGGACGGACGGGAACACTGGCCGGATCCACGAGGCGGGCGCTGCTGGCCCGTAGGGCGGAGGCGACTTTGGCCTCGGCGGCGCGCTGCATCAGGGTGTTGTAGAGTTGGCGATTGGTGTCGACTTCGCGTTTCAAAATGCCGTATTGAATGGCAATTTCACCTTGCTTGGTGACTTGGCCCACTTGCTCGTGATAGCTGTCTTCGAGGAGGGATTCGCGGCGGACGGCATCGGAGTAATCGTTTCTGATGGCTTGGAGCAGGGACGCATTTTCATTGCGCTGAGCCGTTTCGAGGGAGGCGATTTGCGCATCGAGACGCTTGATGCCGTCGAAGTTGGGGGTAAAGACAGTGATGAGGTCCGCGCGTTGGCGGCGCAGATCGGCGAGTTTTAACTGATGATCGCGCAGCGAACTGCCGAGGGGCGGCTCAATCGACTCGATGGGAGCGGCGATGGCGGTTTCCATGCGCGCTTGGCGGATGGCGCGATTTTCCTGCGCTTTCGAGAGAGTCTCTTGAATCTGGCGCAGCTTTTCTTCGTCGGGCCGCTGGGTTTCGGTCATTCCGACTAGCCCGGAAGTGCGGGCGTAGTTCTGCAGGCGACCTT
>JAYVRS010000088.1:0-2553 GCA_043776185.1 Bryobacteraceae bacterium
TAGACATCGTCCAACGCGATCCCCTGCAACCCCAGCGGACCCGCAAACGCCGTCGCCGTCTTATCGCCCGTCGGGGTCAGCGACGCCGACAAAGCCACCTTACTCTTCACGGGTAAATGCACCTGCCACTGGTCGCGCGGTAAGTCACTTACCTGGAAATACGGATGGTAGCCCAGCGAGAGCGGCATCGGCTGGTGAGATAAGTTCTCCACCGTCGTGCGCACCTCCAGTTCTCCGCCCGACAACTTGTAAGTCATCTCTAAGTTATGCGCAAACGGAAACTGCGCCATCCAAGCCGGCTCGCGCCAAAACTCCAATCGACTCGTCACCCAAGCGCCCTGCCCATCCGACTCCACCCGCACCACTTTCCACGGAGCGTACATAATCAGTCCATGGATCGGCTGCTTGAAGCCATCCGCCCGAAAATTGCCCAGCTCCGGATTTAGATGATACTTCTGGCCATTCGCGTAGTAAGTGAGCCCATCGATGCGATTCGCCCAAGGTGCCAGAAACGGATTGCCCAAATTGACCGGCTTCGCTTTCATCTCCGCCAGCGTCTTGTAAGGCGACCAGAATACCTCCTGGCCATTCGCCTTGTAAGAATAGGAATTATTGCCCAGCCCGGGCACCACCCTTACTTCTTGATGGCGCACCTCGTCCCGCAGGACAACTTCTTCAATGCCCTCGGTCACCACGCGGACGGCGGAATATTTACTGGCGGCAAACATAGTGAAAGTCGAAAGAAAAATGATCGCGGTTCGCATCAGACCCTGAGGCTATCACAGCCGGTCCACCATTACGAGTGTCAGGTCGTCGGTGGTCTCATTCACGCACCAAGCCAGCACGCTGGCCGAGATTTCGTCCATGCTCGATCGCGCCCGCGCATGTTGCGTCAGCCGTTCCTCACCATACTCATTGTCGAGATCGGCTTGCGGCGCGGCCTCCGTGATGCCATCGCTAAACAGCACCAGGCGATCGCCGGCCTCCAAGGTCGTGGTCGCACTCTCGTACACCGCTTGCGGAATGATCCCCAGAATCAGCCCGGTGGCACCCAACTCTTCCAGGCTGCCATCCGCGCGCAGCAGCAGCGGCGGATTGTGCCCCGCGTTCACGTATTCGAAAACCCCCGTCGCCGGGTCCAGCACGCCAAAGAAGAACGTGATGAAGCGATTTCCCAGACGTTTGGCGCACAACAATCGGTTCAACCGGTTCGTCATCGCCAGCGGCGTCGGCGAATCCTCCGCCAGTAAGTGCACCGCCGTCTGCAGCGACGACATCAGCAACGCCGCCGGCATCCCTTTGCCCGATACGTCGCCCACCAATATCGCCATGCGCCCATCGGAGTAAGGGACGAAATCATAGTAATCGCCGCCCACCGTGCGGCAGGGCAAGTTGTAGCCCTCGAGCGTATAGCCATCGACGATCGGCGCCGTGCCGGGCAGTAACTTCCGCTGCAATTCGGCGGCTTGCTCCATATCGCGCAGCAACGTCGCTTCCACAATCTCCACTTCCAGTAATCGCGCTTGTTCAATCCGAATGGCCGCAATGTTGGCTAGCACCGTCAATAGGTTCAGGTCTTCCGTAGTAAACGGTCGCACAAAACCGGATCCATCCACATACAACAGCCCAATCACCCGGTCGGAAGTCTGCAACGGCACGGCTAACAACGACCGGATTTGCTGCTGCACAATGCTCATCTGCTCGCGCAACGCCGAATCCAGCAACGTGTCCGGCACCAACAGCGACTTTCGCTCGTCCATCACCTTGCTGCGGACGAAAGAAGAGATCTCAAAGTTGTCGCCCCGCGCGGCGCTCACCACCAGGTTCGGCCCTTCCACGGTCATCAGCACGCCGCGCGAAGCCTCCACCGCATCCAGCGCCAGCGTGAGAATCATCGCGCAAAGCTCCCGCAACGGCCGATGGCCGGAAAGTTCCTGCCCGGCGCGAACCAGCGCGTCCACCTGACGAGCGAGCCCCGAGGGCGAAGCCGCCGTCGACAACGCCCCAGCCAGCGAAGTAAAGATCGTCCCCTGTGGCGCCATCCCGCTCGGTGAAAACACCACCGTCCGGTCTCGGGGCGGCGCGAAGGCCAAGGTGATCTGCCCGCAAGTGATCAGGTCGCCCGAGTGTAAGACCGTCGAGCCCTGCAGCAGTTGGCCGTTCAGCTGCGTGCCGTTCTTGCTGCCCAGGTCGCGCACGGTCCAGCCGTTGGCCTTGCGTTCCAGCACCATATGCTGACGCGACAGCCCCACGTCGTCCGGATAGCTCAGGTCGTTGCTGGCCGCCCGGCCCAGCGAATAGAAGCTCTTCTCCAGCGGCAGGCCTCGGCGTTCGCCATCGCCCAGCCGGATCTCCAACTGCACCATTTCTGAGGTTTCAGGTCCCAAGGTATGAGCTTACTGCAAATTACAATTGTAGTGATGAAAGTATTTCTCTATTTCGTCGGCAAGCCTCGCGACGCGATGCTCAATGGCTTCGCCGCTGAGTTCGTCAAACGCACCACTCGCTTTGCGCCCTGCGAGATGAGGGAGATTCAGCCAGATCGTTTTGACC
>JAYVRS010000089.1:0-2550 GCA_043776185.1 Bryobacteraceae bacterium
ATGATCCGGCAAGCGCTGGCCAGCGGCCACGCTTACCTGGACGGCATTTCTCTAGAACGGCTGGACCAGAACGGGTCGGTGCGGCTGAACGTTGCGCCCGAGGGCAAGCCCTTTCAACCCTTTGCGCAGGGCGGTTTTATGACGCCGTCGGGCAAGTGTGAATTCAAGGCCGAAACGTTGGCTTACGTGCCGCCGATCGAGTCGCGGCAGGGTGATGCCGCACTGCTCAAGAGATTCCCGCTGGAGCTGATCAGCTCGAAGAATAACGATAGCATGAACTCGACGTTCGGCTATCGCGACAAGGTGGACGAACAGACAGCGCGAGCGATTCTGCATCCCGACGATGCGGCCGCGCGCGGCATTGGCGGGGGAGATACGGTGCGGGTGTTCAATGATCGCGGAAGTTTGCGGCTCCACGTGGAGATCGCGCCAAAAGTGCATCGCGGGGTGGTGCGCGTACCGGCGGTGCGCTGGGCGAAGAAGGCGGGCGACCAGCAGTCAGTGAATGTACTGACGCCGGAACGGTTGACCGATATCGGCGCGGGTGCCGTGTTTTATAGCTGTCTGGTAGAGGTGGAAAAGTGCGGCGACTGATGGCGTCGGCCGCCATGATGGCCAGCTTTTCTGCTTGCCACCGCACACCCTCCGAACCGGCGACTATCGAACAGCCCGCCGCGCTGGCCTCCACCATCCATATGGCCGATCCGGCGATCAAAGTGCAGTTGGTGAAGGGATTCCATGAGGTGGAAGGCGGGGTTTGGCGGTGGACCATGGGCCGTTTCGCGGTCAATCTACGACCGCCGGTATCGGCCTCCACCCGAGGGGCCAATCTGGTGATGAAGTTCTCCATTCCCGAAGTCGTTCTCAAGATGAACAAAGACGTCACGGTAAACGTCAGCGTGAACGGGGAACGCTTGCCCCCGGCCGCCTTTCACGCGGTAGGCGGCCAGATTTTGAAGCTCAGTGTGCCGGCCTCCGCCCTGACGGGTGATGCGGTGCGGTGTGAATTTGTGCTCGATAAGACGATGCCCCCGTCACCTCAGGATCAACGTGAACTCGGCGTGATTGTCGCCTCGATCGGCTTGCAAACGAAGCCTCAGTAGTCTACGCCGTTGGCCCATAAAGCGTATTTATGTAGGTTCCAATTTCCAGGTGAGCCGCGACGAGCATCGAGGCTAGGCTAGTGCTCTGACCGCGTGATTAGTAACTTTCGCGGTTCGTCGCAACATCCCCTCCCTTGTATGGACTACGCGCCCCACCGCTGGCGCGGTGGGCTGGGCATGGCCGAAAGGCACCTGTAGCCACAAGCGCCGCAGGTCCTGCCGGCCCCCGAACTGCTCTGCGGGCGGGGGGAAGCCGGCTTGGGTGGCCAGGTCCCGGCAACGCTGCGTCAGCGAGGAAGCGGCGGCGTGGTCGCCCAAGTGAAAGAGGGCGGCGCGCAACACGAGCTTGGCTTCGAGCTCGGTCTCGGTCCGCTTGGTCGATTGGGCCCGGGCAATAGACAGCAGGGCGAGCCGCTCGGTGCCACGCCAGTCGCGCAGACGCAGCGCCATCTCCGCCGCAAGTTTCCAGCGGCCGCTGGCATTCATCGCGTCGCCGCGGATGTCCGACTCTTGCGCGGCGGTTTCGAAGGAGCGGCGATGCGCGCGGATGGGCGCGTCGAGCGCATCGGGCCGGCAGGCGTCCGCCCTGGCACGAAACTGTTCAGGCAAAGTGGCGTCGGCGCGACAATCCCCTTGATAATAGGCGAGACTACTGGCCACATGACGCGAGCGCTGCTCCAGCCCGGCACGATCTGGACCGGGCTTCAGCATGGCCACCATGCGGTCGAATTCAGCCAGCAGGCCGGCAGCCAGCCGGTACTCGCCGAGAGCATTATGCGCCTCGGCCGCCTGCGCCAGCACCATGGCGAGGCCGGTACGCCGGGCTAATACGACGGCCTGGTCCCAATAGATGACGGCTTGGCGCAGGTCGCGCCTGTAATAGAAGCCACCCAGCCGTTGCAGGGCCATGGCTTGGCGGGAGTCGTCTCCCAGCGCCTTGGAACGGTGCAAGGCCTCGCGGAAGACGGCCCCCGCTTCGTCGATCCGGGTAGAGTCACCACTGAGAGCCGTACCCCATTTCAGTAAGATGAGGGGCAGCGCATTCTCGTAATGATTCTGCCGGTACCAGGCAATGCCGGGCTCCATTACGGCAATCGCTTCCTTCACCCGGCGAATGTCGGGATGGCGTAGCACCTCCCCCAGCATGATGCGGTTGCCGGCCAACGTCGCGTAGCTCTTGGCCTCCTCCGCCAGCGTCACCGATTCGGTGAGCACGGCGACCGCTTCGGGAATGCGATGCGCGGTCAGCAGCGCGTAGCCCAGGTCACCCATTCCGGCGGCGGCCAAGCCGTCGAGCCCTTCGCGTTGCGCGCGGGCGGTGGCTTGCCGGGCGGCGGCAATGCCTTGGTCGTAGGCGCGTTCGCGCACGTCCAACATAGCCAAACGAAACTGCGCCGTCAGGTGGTGATAACGGTTGCCCGTTTGCTGGCTCAATTCGAGCACCCGC
>JAYVRS010000090.1:0-2547 GCA_043776185.1 Bryobacteraceae bacterium
AACCAGATGGAGGGCGGCGCGCTGCAGGGCATGGGGCGGGCGCTGTATGAGGAGATCAAGTGGAACAGCACGCGGCTCACTTCGGTGGATTGGCGGGCGTACAAGTCCTATGCTTTCGGTAGCTGGGTGCCGGAGATGATCTCGGTGCCGATCAACGTGCCGGATGTGGAGCAGATGGGGGCCGGCGAGTGTACGATCACTTGCGCGGCGGCGGCCATCGCGAACGCGATTTTCGATGCGACCGGCGCGCGGATCCGCAAGGTGCCGTTTTCGCCGGAGAATGTGTTGGAGGCGATAAAGGCTTCGCGGGCTTAAAATTCGCGATCCAATCGGGTCGCGAGAGCCTCTAATAGGCATGATCGCCGCACCAGCCTCGCTTCTTCAGGCGAGACTTACTGAAGCTCGCCAAATTACCGATTCCCTTTGGGATATGCTCCGACCGGGGGCGCTGCTCGAGCGCCCCGTCCCCTATCGCCACCGGCTTATCTTTTATCTCGGCCACCTCGAAGCATTTGACTGGAACCTGATTGCGCGCCGCGGCTTGGGGGTGCCCGCCTTTCATCCTAGCTTTGACCGGCTTTTTGAATTCGGCATCGATCCTGAGCCCGGGGCGCTACCGCAGGATGCGCCCGAAGACTGGCCGGCCGAAGCTGAGATCCGGCAGTACAACTTTCGCACGCGGCAAATCCTTGATCGCTTGATGGCCAATGCCCCGGCGGAAATCGTGGACGCGGCGTTGGAGCATCGTCTTATGCACGCGGAGACGCTGGCCTACTTACTGCATAATTTGCCTTACGAGGCTAAGGTGTTGCCAGCTGCCCGGTTAGCAATCGCCAGCCAGAATATCAGCAACCCGATGATCGATATCCCGGCGGGGGTGGCGATGCTGGGAAAGCATGTCGATGACACCTTTGGCTGGGATAACGAATATAGTCGGCACAGCGTGGAGGTTGGCGCTTTCCGGTGCAGTCAATATAAAGTCACCAACGGCGACTATCTGCGATTTGTGGAAGCCGGTGCACTGGCACCGCATTTCTGGTTACAGGTGAAGGGCGAATGGTTGTATCGCGGCATGTTCGAGTTACTTCCGTTGCCGCGTAGGTCACCGGTTTACGTCACGCAGTTGGAGGCCGCCGCTTACGCGGCGTGGGCCAGTAAGACTCTTTTGACGGAGGCTCAATTCCACCGGATCGCCGACACCATCCCGCAGGCCAAGGGTAACTACGGCTTCGTCCACTGGGACCCAGTCCCGGTGGACCAGCCTGGCACTTCGCCCCTGATCGGCAATGGCTGGGAGCTAACTCGCACCCCCTTTGCCCCCTTCCCTGGCTTCGTCCCTTTGCCGTTCTATCCCGGTTACTCGGCTGACTTTTTCGACCGCCAACACTTCGTCCTAAAGGGCGCGTCTCCTCGCACGGCCGCCTGCTTCCTGCGACCGAGTTTCCGCAATTGGTTCCGCGCTGACTACCCATATGCCTACACAACTTTCCGCGTAGTTCAGGAGTCTTTATGATTGAAGACTTCGCTCGCGATGTGCATGAAGGTTTGTCGTTGGCCCAAAAAGAGCTGCCATCCAAATATCTTTACGACGCGGTCGGCAGCGCCTTGTTTGAGGCCATCACTGTCCTGCCGGAATACGGACTCACGCGTGCCGACGCCCGCTTACTCGGTGAACTGGCGACTGAGTTGCCCACGCGCTTCCACGCGGTGGCTGAATTGGGCTGTGGCACGGGCCACAAAGTAAAGCCAATTCTGCAGCACTTAGATGCACCGCGGTACTTCCCGATCGACTTGTCGGATACTGCGCTGGCGCTTTGCGCGGCCGACCTGGGGAGCGTCGCCCGAGTAACTCCGCTGCGTCATAGCTACCTCGAGGGCATTGCGGCCGTCCGAACCTATCTGGCACCCGGTGAGCCTTTGCTGGTCCTTTTTGTCGGCAGTACGATCGGCAACTTCTGCCGAGCGGATCGCATGGCCTTTCTGGCTCAACTTCGCCAGCAGTTGCGACCCGGAGACGCCCTGCTGCTGGGTTGTGACTTAGTGAAGCCGCTGGACACGATGTTGGTCGCCTATGATGACCCCGCCGGCGTGACCGCGGCATTTAACCTGAACCTATTGGGCCGCATCAACCGCGAGCTAGGGGCGAACTTCGCGCTGCGCCAGTTTGAGCATGAGGCTCGTTACGATCTTGCCGAGAATCGGGTGGAGATGCACTTACGTTCTCGCATTAACCAGACGGTTAGCATTGACGGGGCCGATTACTCATTTGGTGAGGGCGAGACGATTTGGACCGAGTCCTCGCATAAGTTCCGGGCGGAATGCATACCGACCCTGGCCCACCAAGCTGGCTTCACTTTTGCACAACAGTGGATCGCGGTCGATTGGGCTTTCTCCGAGAGCCTTTGGGATGTGGCGGTTTGAGTTTCGTTGGCCATGGCTTTCGACATCCCCTCCCTCACGGTCGGGGTTCTGTTACCTATGTGCCCGGCTGGACAGTTACTGCCGACTAGGTGACGATCGCTTTGATGACTTCGCCATGGACGTCAG
>JAYVRS010000091.1:0-8375 GCA_043776185.1 Bryobacteraceae bacterium
CCGCAAGCCGCGGCCCCGTAACGGCAGCCCGGCAGCAGGCTGCTGGTCCAACTCTGTCCGGCATCGAAGGATTTGAATACGCCCAGCCAAGCGTCGCCAATGACGCGCGAGTTATTGACATCGGTAATGGCCAGGTCCACCGTGCGGTAATCGTTCGACCCCGCCAGGATGTGAGAAGCGTTCCGCGTGGAGACGGCCACAGCCGGTTCATTCTGACGCTGGAGCCACGGGTCGCCGCCGGGCCACGTTGTGCCGGACACCATATTCACATTCGCACCGGGAACAGGGGCCTGCGAAAAAACCGGACCGGCGCTCGCGGCCAGCACCAGCGTCAGAAGGGTTCGTTGCATTGCCGGCCTTCGGCGTCCGTGCCGGGTTTCACCGAATCCAGCGGCAGCGGCCAGCAACGTCCTGGTGGAGTTCATGTACGGTTTTCCTCTCGAGACAGCGATGGGGAGAAGTTACGCGAATGGACCAGCCCTCAGGCGTAAGTTCAGGTTCCGAACTTGCCTTCGCGGCCAGGTAACATGTTACCGGGAGGCGCCTAACACACTGATTCAAAGGATATTGGATCTCCGATTGTCGAGTGTAAGAAAAATTCTCTCGCTGGTGGTGCCAGGCATCATCTTGCCTGATCTTGCCTTTTGAAACGGGCGACGGCCCACCCAAGCGAAGCTCAGGGAACCGTCAGCTTGGTACTTCTTTTGAAGGTCTCGTCTTTTCGTCGTCGGTTGGCGTGACCAACGGTCTCGGCCAGCCACGCCAGCCCAGCGGCCAAAAAGGGGATCGCCAATAGTTCGAGGACCAGCACTCACTTTTCCCCCGCCTGTGCTTGGAAGGCCGGTGGCGTTTCGACGGGAGGCGCGAAACCCGTGGCAGATCCTCGTCCAGGTGAACGCTGGCGAGCGCTCTCCCGGTGAACTTGTAGAAATTTCGTCTCCTTAACGCCCACGGAGGGCTCGTCTGCGGAGAAAGTACGCGAATGGCCCGGCCCGCAGGCGTAAGTTCAGGTTCCAAACTCGCCCACCGAACCCAGGTAACGTGCTAGTTGGAACGGCCTAACACACTGATTTTCCAGAGATCGGAGCTCCGAGTGTCCAGAGTAAAGAAAATGCGTTCTCCGGCGACCCAGAGAGCATCCACGCCACGCCGATTCATCGAACGCATCAGAGTCTGGCTGGAAGAATGGAAGTGTCGCACGGTCCAACTGACGCCGCTGGGCTGACCGGAAACAGGATCGATAGCGCGGGCCATGATGCAGGCGAAGCCGTCGTGCCGGTTGACATAGTAGAGCGTGCGGCCATCGGGCGCCCAGGCGGGGGCCTGGTCCCAATGAGCGCCATCGGTAATGGGGATCCACTCTTCCTGGGAGGCGGGTTGGAAGGCGCGCATCGGCGTCAAAAAAATCTGGTGCGTGCGCACACCATTGTCAGCGTAGAATACCACCCAGCCATCGCCGGAGGCGTTCAGCCGAGCCCGAGCGCCATAGAGGTTGTAACTGGGATGCTTGATCAGATCAGCGTGTTGGCCCGAAGCGATGTCGAGGATCCCGATGATCGCGGGACGGCCCCCCGTAACGTAAAACATGTGGCGACCGTCGCTGGTAAAGTCACTCGGGGTTCCGCAGTTGTCGCAGATAAGTTTGGCCGGGCCGCCCGTCACGGGTTGCCGATAGATCGGCTGGACGCCAGCTTGCGCCACGCGATACGCGGCCCAGCGGCCGTCAGGAGAGATCAGGGCGTGGCTACAAATGCGTGTATCCGCTGCCCCGCCGAATCCCAGATTCAGGCGATTTCCCGACAACAAATCAAAGAACCACACTTGAGCCCTGAAGCCCACCTGCCCCTTTTCCCAGACGCCCACACTACCCGACGGATGGACCGACGGCCGGAAGCTCTGGCCGGTTTCTGACGTATGGCGGCGCAGGTCTTGCGCAGGCGACTTTCCCGGAGAGAGGCCAAGACTGTACAGGTCATAGGTGATGTCGTCGCGCGCGAAGACAATCGGGCCGTCCGGGGCGACACGCGGACTCTTGACGTTGCCCGTCCCAAACGTCAACCGCTGGGGCTCGCCACTCACCGCGCCGTCGCCCGGCCGCAAGCGAATCCGGAACAAATCGAGCGATTCTCCCATGGGCAGCGTCAGGTAGAGCCAATCGTCACGCCAGTCAGCAATCTCCACTCGCGCGCGGGCGTCGGTGCCGACATAGAGCCCCGCCGCTTGCAAAGCCGGAAACAAGCCGGTCTTCTTCGGTGACCCCTCAGAATGTAACCCCTTCAGCTCGACCACCCAGGCATCGAACTCTTTTTGGGGGACATCGGAGTGCCAGGTGCCGAGCGTCAGGACGTGGGTGCCGGCCTCCGACCAGAGGGGAAATGCGGCGTGCGCGAAATCGCCGAACAAGCGTACGGGTGCAGGGCCGTACTTGACGCCGAGAGGATCAAGGAACACCCGGCCGTAGTCCGCCGTCTGTTCATCCTGTGGAACCCAATAAACGATCGACGAGCCGAGCGGAGCGTACCGGGGATTGCGCCCGCCTGATGAATCGCGCACCAGTTGAGGTTCGCCTCCCGCCACTGGCATTCGAGCCAGCATGCCGCCGCCCTGGGCGGTTCGGAAAACCAATGTCTTACCGTCGCCACTCACAGCGGGCGTATTGTGGTTGAAAGCGGACCGAGTCAAGCGCACCGGCGGACGTCCATCCGATTCCTGGCGCCACAAATTGAGCACACCACCGCTGTCGCGATCCGACGTGTAGACCGTGAAATCGGCTTTGGGCGAAAGCGCTGGTTCGGCAGAGAACGATGCGGACTCAGTGAGCCGCGTCAGCTTCATTCGCGACGGATCCGGGCCGCGAGTGCTCTCGAGGTGCCATCGCCAGGCGAGCACGGCGGTCGACATGGCGGCCAACATCGCGGCAGTCAGAAAGAAGGCCCTTCGCCAATTGGTTGACGGCTTGGCCAGGACCGCGGGCGCCAACTCAATTTTTGGCTGGTAGGAGCCCTTGGGAATCGAAATACGCAGCGGGTCCGCCGAGCCGGCTCCTTGATAGTAGTGCTGCAGGCGGAGCCGCAGCTTCGATGCCTCCACACGGACGGTGGAGTCGATACGCGGATCATAGTCGGGAGCTTTTTCGTACACCGCCATTGCCACGAGCGTCTCCTTGATCTCGTGTCCCCTTCCCGCAATCATCTCCGAGATCACAAAGCGAAGGAAAGCTTGCTGCCGAAGCGCTCCCGCGAATTCCGGGGAAGCCAGGATGCGGTCAAGTTGCTGGCATAGCTCTTCGGCATTGGCTGCCATCGGGCGCGCGACGCTAGCGTCAGAACTCATGACACACCCCCAATAACCCCGAGCGCTAAAGAGAAAGTCGGTCGCAACCGCTATTCCGTCCTTTCGCTCCACGATTGTCTCACGTCGGGCTTTTTCGTGCCGCAGATTTTGCGGTGATTTGGACGGGGCCATCAGGTTTGCAGATGCAAACTTCATTTTTTGCTGGCGCAGGGATTGGCGCGCCCGCAGAGCGCTTAGCGCCGCCGCAGCCTTCGCGGTGTCTGGATGTTGCGGGCTCAGTACACGACTCCGGACTTCCAGGACCTTAGTCAAGAGGCACTCCGCTTGAGCATACTGGCCTTGTCCCGCGTACAGTTCCCCCAGTCTGCTCATGCTGACCAATGTGTCAGGGTGTTCGTCACCCAATCCCCGACGTCGAGCCTGCAGGACCTCGCTGAAAAGTGCCTCTGCCTCTGTGTACTTGCGTTGGCCGTAGCGCACCTCGGCCAACCCATTGAGACTAGTGAGGAGAAAAGGGTGCTCGTTATTCCCGACGCTGCGCTCGATTGCCAAAGCCCTCGTGTAGAGTTGCTCACCGTCCGAAAACTTACCTTTGCTCACGAAGAGCGCCGCCAAGCTGTTCATCGTGTAGAGATTGCTCCGATGCTTCTCGCCAAGGACGCGGCGCAGACCTTGCAACGCTTTCCCATAAAGTAGCTCGGCATCCGCATACTTACTTTGGTTGCCATACAACTCCGCCAGGTTGGTCTTGTATTTCAGCGAATCGGGATTATCCTCGCCGCCTCGCCGCCTCGCCGCCTAGCCGTCGCCTTAGCCGAGTCGCGAGCTCGATCGCCTTCGCATAGAGCGGTTCCGCCTGGGCGAACTTGCCCCGGATATGGTAAACCGCCGCCAGGTTGCCCACACTCGCAGCCGTTTCTAAATGCTCCTTTCCGTGCACCCGGCGACTAATGTCCAGGACCTTGGCCAAGAGTACTTCCGCAGGGGAGTATTTGCCTTGGCCGAACAGGACGGCCGCGAGTCCCTTCATGCTGATCAACGTTTCGGCGTGAGTCTCGCCCAACACCCGGCGCTGTGACTCCAGCGATTTGACATAAAGTTGCTCGGCCGACGTGTATTTGTACTGCATGCTAAACGGAAAGGTACCCTTTCGCGGCGCAGAAAGTGCTCCACAGCAACGACGACGACAGCATCGGGCCCATCATCATCTGCGGTGCCTTCGACGTCTTGGCATCGAAGTTCAGATTGTGGCCGCGCCGGACACGCCCGAACGGCCGCAGGAGTAATGTTTTCGGAACAACCGGCATACGGTAGGGGATGAAAGAGCCCTACAGGAAAGGAATAGCGAAACCATTCTCGCCTCGAGTTTTGCGTCGGGCACCGTGAGGTAGCGA
The DNA here is from genome assembly GCA_043776185.1 of Bryobacteraceae bacterium. GTDB lineage: Bacteria > Acidobacteriota > Terriglobia > Bryobacterales > Bryobacteraceae > JALHNI01. Next base: position 4,689 of record JAYVRS010000091.1, read on the forward strand.
TTGAAGCGTAAACAGAGGGAACTATCCTAGAAACGAATCGAAGCCAATGGCCGCAATGCCCAGAAGTCCACCGGTCCTTGTACCGTGGGAAGGCAAGGCCAAGTCCGCTCACAACGCCAGCACCCACGGCTTCGAGGGGCTTCACACCAACCCCCTCGCCCCCGGCTGTTTTCTGAAAGTCGAAGACGAACGCCAATTTCTGGGCTTACTCAACGAATGCGCCAAGACTTACCATCCCCAACACCCCGACGAACTCGACTTACTCTCCGAAGCGGTCTTCGCCGAATGGCGTCAAAACAGAATGTGGATGGCCGAAACCGCTCCAATCGAAATCGCCATCGCCGAAATGAAACCGGCCTTCGCCGTTCACTCCCCACCGCCAATGCCCACTTAGCCAACGGCATCGCCCACTACCGCAACTGCCTCAATACTTTCAAACTGCCCGGCACTGTCTATTCCGTTTTTGGAAAAAACTTTGCAAGGTGCTAAGCACTTTCTTTCCTTTCTGACTTCTTCTCCGGCCATGACCGCTAAATCGAAAAGCCGTCGAAGCTTTCAAGGCCCAGTTGAAACCCAGGGACTTGACTAAGGAATGGCCGGCAGCACGGATTCTAATTGCCGGATAGCCGGGTTGCGCGCGTCAATTGCCTTGGCTTTGTTGAGCCATAAACGGGCGGAAGCGGCATCGGACTGGCGCCAGTAGTAAGTAGCCAAATTAATATGCGCGGCGGTATGACCCGGATCGAGCGCGACGGCGCGTTCAAACTGCGCACGGGCGAGGGCGGCATCGCCCTTTTCCATATACAGGATGCCCAGTTCATTGGCCTGGTTTGCGGTGGTGAAGCCGAGGGCTTGCGCTTGAGTTAGCGCTTGAATCGCGCCCGGCTTTTCGCCGGAAATGCTGTGTGCCATGCCCAACGCGCTCCAAGCCCCGCCATCATCCGGTTGCAGCCGGATCGCTTTTTCCAGCACGGCGACGGCTTCATGGGCGCGGTTGGTTTGCAGGTACAGCAAGCCCAGGTTCACCAGGGCCTCCGGGCGGCCGGGAACGGATAGGAGTTGGCGCTCGGCCTGGGCGCGATCGCCGGATTCGAGCAATACGGCCGCATAATTATTGCGGAGTTCGGCGGTCGCTTCCCCTCGTCTGATCGCTGTCTCAAAAAACAGGCGGGCGGGTGCGGCCAAGCCATGTTCGGCGAGCGCGGCGCCTAGCTCGTTCCAGTTGCGCGTCGGCGCGGGCAGCATCCTCCGCCCGGCGAAGGGCAGCGCCACGTGCCGCGCCGCCTGCGTATCGGCGAGCACCTCTGCCGCGGTGGCTAGGCCCTGGTAAATCTTCACGATGGCACCGGCGCGATCAACCAGAAACGTCATGGGGAGGCCCATTTCGCGGTGGGCATCATAGAGCCGCCGATACAGCAGGGCGTAAGCCGCCACCAGACTCCGATGGGCCGGATCGTCCACGTCCACCGAGCGTATGCCGATACCGGCGGCCCGGAAGGCTGCGGCGCGGTTGTTCCAATCGGCGCGTTCCGTAAGGCAGGGCGGGCACCAGGACGCGCTGAAGCTCAGCAGGGTCCAGCGCGAACTCACGCTGATGAGCGGCGCGGGGACCGGGGCCACCAGCCATGGCCGTTCCGTCAGCGGAGCTTCATTCCGCACTTCCCGGCGAGCGCTTAGCTCCCGCCGGGCGATCGCCTGCAGCGACCCTGAGCCTTCCATGAGGGCGAATGTGCCCTGCGTTGGAATCACCGCAATGGACTCGGTGACGCCGCTCGGCCAGCGGATACGTATCGCCTGAATCGTCTCTTCGGCCGCCAAGCCAAAGTGGACGCGCCGGCTCGACTGCGACAGGTAGCCGGAGCCGGATACCACTTCGCGGATACGCTCCCCTTTTGAGGTAACCAAGGTCAGCCGCGCGCCCACCGCGTCGCGATTGCTCTTTACACCGCGAAGCTCCAGAATCAGCGAACGCCCGCCCAGCGTATTGCGCATCACCCGTACCTGGGGTGCGGTGCGGTTCTTCAGCAGCAGGTCAAGCGCGCCGTCCCCATCGACGTCGAGCGTGGCGAAGGCGCGGCCGTCCGCATCGAAGTCGAGACCGCTGAGAAAGGACACGTCGGCGAAGCGGCCGTTGCCGAGGTTGCGATAGGTAACCTTGCGTTCGCGGCCAGAGAAGGACCCTCCCGACCGGATCAACTCATGGATCGCCCGCCAGCCCTCGTCATATTGCCGCGAGCCGGTCAGGCTCAGTGGGGTACGCGACACGACCTGCCGCCAATAGAAGCTTCACAAGTCGTGCGTGTCGACGCCCGAGATGTAGCCATTTTGGATGAACAGATCGAGGTAGCCGTCGTTGTCGAAATCGGCGAAACCGCTCGCCCAGGACCAGCGGCCCATGCCGACTCCGGCCTCGGCCGTGACATCCTCAAACTTGCCGCCAGAGTTGGCGAGCAGCGTGTTGCCGCGGGCTTGCCGCTCCAATAGCCGTCGCGCCTCCTCACTAGCGATCTGAAACTGACCGTTGCCCGTCAGCCGCAATCCGGCCGAGGACCACATATTGCCCGCATAAAGGTCGAGCCGGCCGTCGTTATTGAAGTCGCCCCAAGCGGCGGACATCCCGGCACCGGGATCTTCGGCCCCCGCGGCGGCCGATACGTCAGTGAAAGTGCCGTTGCCGTTGTTGCGGTAAAGGTTCTTGCGGCCAAAGTCGTTAGCGACGAATAGGTCGGGCCAATTGTCGTTGTTGAAGTCGCCCCACGCCGCCGCGAAGCTGTAGCGGTTGTTATTGACATTGAGGCCGCTGCGGACGGTCGCGTCTTCGAAGGTGCCGTTGCCGCGATTGCGAAACAGGAAATTCGGCGGTCCATTGGTGGCGTCGTAGTAGGGCGTGGGGCTGTTGTAACGCTTACCTGGTGACCAGAAGTCGTAAGAGCAGACGTAGAGATCGAGGAATCCATCGCGGTCGTAGTCCGCCAAGACGGCCGAGGTGAAGTTGCCGGACGCGTTCGGGAATGCCTGAGCGGCGAGCGTGAAGACGCCGTGCTGGTTGATGAACAGCAAGGGCCGCGCGGGAGTGATCAGGATCAGGTCCTGATCGCCGTCGTTATCGATGTCGGCGAACAAGGCGGAGCGGGAGTCGTCCAGAATATCGAGGCCGGCGGCTTGGCCTTGCTCGCTGAAGCCTCCGTCGCCGTCGTTGTGGAACAGGCGATTGGGCAAGCCGGAGGGCTGCAGCACGTAGAAGTCCTCGCGGCCGTCGCCGTCATAGTCGCCGACGGCGATGCCCTGGTGGCCGTAAACGTCGACGCCTGCGGCCTCATCGAGGAGTTCCCGGAAGTGATCGATGCCGTATTTCAGCTGGTGCCGGTAGGCGCCATTGCGGCCAATGGTTTGCTCAGTGATATCGGTAAACCATGGGCGCGGCGCAGTCAGTTCGCGTAAAGGGCGCTGGATCAGTTCGGCCAGCTTCCAGGCGTCCCCGGAGCGTGTGAAGCCAACGTCCCAATGCCCCAGCAGCGAGAGGAGTTCGCCCGATTTCGCCGTGCCCCCGAGTTCCACGCGTACACGAAACCTGGCGTTGGTAGCCGCGGCGGTGGCGCGTTCGCTGGTAATGATCTTCGCTTCGGCCACTTTCAATTCCCGGAAGCGAGACGTGAGCCCGGTGTCGGCCAGGATGGTTTCCTTCAC
>JAYVRS010000092.1:0-2535 GCA_043776185.1 Bryobacteraceae bacterium
ATCGCGCTTTTCGGCGTCCTGCCAACGGATGACAGCGGTGTCCCCTTCACGGGTGACGGAGATGGGGCCGGGCTTGACGCCTGAGAGGTCCAGCGGAACAGGCGCTGCCCACACTAGGGGGACAAGGAGGAGTAATAGCCATGGAGTGGTGTGCATGTCGATATCAGAATTTTAGCCGGACCTGAAAGAGCAGGAAACGCATGGTGCTGGAGGTGTTGTTAGTGACCCGGCCGAAGTTAGTGGATGTAGGGTCCAGATTGGGGTTTTCAAACTGGGAGCGATTCATTACGTTGAGGGCGTCCATGCGGAATTGGAGGGTGAATGCCTCCTTGATTTTGAAATCGCGTTGAATGTTGGAATCCATTCGATTGAGGCTGTCGCCGCGGACGCCGTCGACGCGAGTTGGGAAAACGCGGGCTTGGAAGGCGGCGGGCGTCTTGGCAGGATCGCGTTCGAAACCGGTCGTGTTGAACCACTGATCTAGTGTCCGGGTTCCCGTGTTAATCGTGTTCGGATCGCCTGAATAGAAGAGGTTCCCCCAATCGAGGAGCGCGCCGGGCTGCCATTCATATGTCGCGGCGACTTGCCAGCCGCCGAGTACATGGTTCAGTACACCGGATTGGAAGAGTGCGCGGCCGCGGCCGAAGGGGAGTTCCCAGATGCCAGTGGCGGCGAAGCGGTTGGGGACGCCGGTATTGGATTGGCGCCAGCTGGGATCAGCGTCGAATTCATTGTAGTAGTAGAGTTTGTCGCGCTGGTAAAGTCCGGTGTAGCTAGTGTTGAGGGTGAACCCACTGGAGAAGCGGCGCTGGAAAGTGGCTTCTATGTCGTGAGTTTTTACGGCACCGGCGGTATCGGAGCTGGAAGTGAGCCCGTTCATTTGCGAGAACGGACGGAGGAGTTGATTTTTGCGGATTGTCGGACTGGTGAAAAAGGCGCGGGAGGCGAGGGCTTGATAAAGCACGGGGCTTGACGATTGAAGGGCTGAGAAATTGGCAAGGGCGTACGGGTTGGTGACGTTGGCATTGAGGTTGGTCGCCAACGCGTTATTCCGCACGCTGGTGGTGTTCCAGTACTGGCCAGGGAGGAGATCAAGTTTACGAGCGAGGCGAATCTGATCGGAGTAACTACCGGCGTAACCGACGGAGATCATCATGTTGGAGCTGAGTTGGCGTTGGACATCGACGCGCCAGCGCTGTTGTCGGGCGCGGGGAACGGATTCGGCAAAATAGTTCCAACCGGAACCGGTACGGGAAAGTAGGCCCTGAGCGTCGCCGACGGGGGAATCAAATCGCGAACCATCGGCGCGGATAGGGAAGGGATCGGCGAGAGGGGAGACGCCGGCGGCGGGGTTGCCAGAAAGCCAGGACACACCGAAGTTATTTGTGATGGGGCTGACGGTGGCGCGGCTGAAGCCGGACTGATCCGGACCCACGTTCTGGGCGTTAAGGGTATCGAAGTAGATTCCGTAGCCGGTGCGGATGACGGTTTTAGCGTTCCATTGATAGGCCGCGCCGATGCGCGGAAGCAGCATGAATTCGCCTTTTTGGAGAGCGGATTGGGTGCCATTGACGCCGGGATAAATGGAGCCGCCGAGAACGGAGAAATTGGCTGGGGAGAGTTCGGCGATGGGGCTTCGGGCGTAGGCGGCCTGCGCGGCATCGGTGATGGGGAGTTTGGCGTTTTCATCGAACCAGCCGATGACGCGATTGTAGCGTTCCGTTCTTCCCCATTCGTATTCCATGCGAAGGCCGAGGATTAAAGTAAGCCGGTTGTTGATACGCCATTGGTCCTGGCCAAACCAACCGGCATAAGGGTTGCGAAGCGCATAGTTGGCATTGGTGTCGACCGTGGCTGAGGCGGGAATCCCCATGAGGAAGGCGGCGTAGGAGTGGCCGAGATTGGCCGAAGGCGTAAGGCCGTCCTCCTCACGGCTGGTGAATTTATTGGTGAACTGGAAGCGGCCATTCACTTGGCCGGGGTCGCCACCTAGACGGCGGTGGTCGCGGATGTCGAAGCCGGCGGTGATGGTGTGCTTGCCGCGGATGTGAGTCATGTTCACTTTGCTCGAAAGCAGTTCAAAGTGAGTGAACACGGGTACGGCCTGGCCGAGAACGTCGTAGCCATCCAGGGCCATGATGGGAAGGGCGTGATTATTGCCGGCCTTTTGATCCAAGTAGGCGGGTAGGCCCACGTCGGAGGGTTTGAAAGCAGTGGCGACGGAGGATAGGATATTTCCTTCCCGGAAGTGGTTGGCGGCACCGCCGATATCAAAGACGGTGCTGGGTGCAGGCGTGTATACCCAATTGGCGGTGAGGCCGAGATTATTTCGATTGACGCCGTTGGTTTGTAAGCCGCGAGCGGTTTCGTAGGTCCAATCCTGGCGATCTTCCCGGTACTTCAGCCAGCTCCAGCGACCGAAGAAGCGGTGTTTTTCGGAGTGTTGATAGTCGAAGCGATTGGCAACAGCGGCGTAACTCCAGTTGAACGGTTCGGCGACGCCGAGATAGTTGTTGAGCGGCTCCAAATTGGCGC
>JAYVRS010000093.1:0-2529 GCA_043776185.1 Bryobacteraceae bacterium
GGTTACTCGACGGCGTTTATTGGGAAATGGCATATGGGGGCGGAGAGCGACGCCCCGCGTGCGGGGTTCGACCGCTGGGTGAGTTTCTTGGGCCAAGGCACTTACTTGCCGTCGAAGAACGGTCTGAATGTCGATGGCAAGAAAGTTCCCCAGAAGGGCTACATCACCGATGAGCTGACCGACTATGCGCTGGATTTTATCAATCAGCAGAAGAAGGATCAGCCTTATTTTTTGTATCTCTCGCACAAGGCGGTTCACTCAGAGTTCATTCCGGCCGAACGGCATAAGGGGCGCTTCGACAAGGAAAAGTTTGAGCCGCCGCCGACGATGGATGCGACGGGAGATAATGCGCGCCATCGGCCAATGTGGGTGCAGAATCAGCGGAACAGCTGGCACGGCGTCGAGTATCCGTATCACTCAGCTTTAGACATTGAGGAATACTACAAGCGTTATGCTGAGACGCTGCTGGCGGTGGATGAAAGTGTGGGCCGCGTGATGGATGCTTTAAAGAAACGCGGAGAGCTGGATTCCACGCTGATCATCTACATGGGTGACAACGGGTTTGCGTTTGGCGAGCACGGCTTGATCGACAAGCGCACCGCCTATGAAGAGAGCATGCGCGTGCCGATGTTAGCGCGTTGCCCGGAGCTGTTTGCGGGAGGCGGCGTGGTGGAACAAGTCGTGGCGAACTTAGACATCATGCCGACATGTTTGGCGGTGGCGGGGTTGGAAGCTCCGGCCGGGATGGATGGGCAGAACTTCTTGCCTTTGGCCCAGGGAAAGAAAGTGAGTTGGCGCGACAGCTTACTCTATGAATATTACTGGGAGCGCAATTTTCCGCAAACGCCGACGATTCATGCCCTGCGGGGTGACCGCTATAAGTACATTCGCTATCACGGCGTTTGGGACACCAACGAACTCTATGACCTGCAAGAAGATCCCCGCGAGACCAATAACTTGGTAAGCAAGCCGGAGTTGGCGGGCGTCGTCAAAGAGATGAATGCGAAGTTATTCGACATGCTGGAGAAGACGGACGGGATGTCGATGCCCTTATATCCCGATAAAGGCGGAGTTTCGGACAAGCGTCATCCGGATCGTTCGAAGCGGGCCGACTTCCCGCCGGAGTTTATGGGGAAGCCCCGGCGCTAAGTAGTCGGAAAGTCACTGGGGATCAGTTCGGCGGCTTTCAGCTCGCGCCAAACGAGTTGGGGAACTTCCACCTCACGAATCAATGTAAGAGTTTCATGCAACCGACTGGGCGTCATGGTGGACGTGACGATTTGGGTCATCACATCGGGGAAGTTGACCACTAACAAACCAGCCACGGCGGCGGAAAGATGAAGCAGCGGTGTGGAGCCACAGGCTTTGAAGAAGCGGGACATGAGGGCGCGCTCATCGGCGGTGGCCACTTGGTAGTTATAGAGAAAATCAGGAGCCGTAGCGGGGTCCTGGGTAAGGGTGAAGGCTTGGCCATAATTGATACCCATTAAGGTAACTTCGAATTTGGGCCCCTGCTGAGCGGCTCGAATAATCTTCATCAGCGGGCCCAGGATGGCCGGGCAAAACGTGAGGCCGGCGTAGTCGAGCGCCCCAGGCTCTTCCGCAATGAAGCGATGGACGAAAGCCGGTTCCTTTACGCCGAGCCCGATACGCTCCACAAAGCCACCCTCCTTGGCGGCCTGCAAGAACCGAACGGCTGGGCGAACGTCGGTATCCCAGGTGAGGCCGACTTGCTTTTCCATGTCGGGCGAATCGTGGAGAGCCACGCCGTAAAGCGAGCCGCCACCGAGCTCGATGCGCTCGCGGCATATTTGCTGTTCCACGCCGGCGGCGGAAGGGTCCCAACGATCGGTGAGGCCGTGATAACGCTCAGGAATGCCTTGCAGCAGGGCATCGGGTTGGTGCTCCACGGCGCCGTCGGTGGCCAAACCCAGATAGCGCAGGCACTTGGTTTGGAAGCGAATCGAATCGGGGGCGACGCCGAGCATCTCGAGGGCGCGGCCGAGTTGCAACGTGGCGCGGTAAAGAACGGCCGAGTCGAACGTACGGATGCCGAGGTCGAGGGCGGCCCGGACCAGCGGTACGACATGTCGCTCCACGTCCACGTAGCCGCCGCCCGGAGCGGGGCCGAAGCCAAAACGGTGACAGCCGAAGGCGAAGCGATCGGCCGGAATTTCTCGAATAGCTGGCATAAACTATCCAGGGTATCAGGAGATGCCCGAGGCGCTAATAGATGCGATGCCCGGCGCCAAGCTAAACACCGTGCCCCGCCGACGCGATATGATATTGCTCGTCAGTAGTCGGGAGGTTCCTTGCTTCGATTTATCCTACTCACCGCGAGCAGCACGCTCTTATTCGGCCAACCCGTCAAGGTGGAGATCTTCGAGAAGTTGACTGCCAAGCAACTTCTTGCCCCGCCCGCCGACGCGTCGCCCATCGAAACCTATCAGGAGCCGGCCTTCGCCTTTGTGCGAGTTCCCGTCAAGTTCTCCGGCAACGCTCTGCCCATGGATCGCTCCACGCCCTTCG
>JAYVRS010000094.1:0-2528 GCA_043776185.1 Bryobacteraceae bacterium
CCGTCCAAGCTAAACGTCGTATCTAGCGCTCCGAAATGAACGTGGCCGGGCCGCACATTGGCGCCTTGGTTGAATCCAAATGTTACACGCTTCCCGGAAAAAGAAAATTGACGTACATGAATATCATCAAAGTTCAACACGGCCAGGCCGTCGTCCGGCAAGGCCTCAACTAACTCTCGCTTGGCTGCGGCAATTCCTTCTACAGACGAGAAGTTTTCAATATGCGCACAACCGACGTTGGTCACGACGGCCACTTGCGGTCGGGCAATCTGGCACAAGTGCCGAATCTCGCCGGAGTGATTCATTCCCATCTCGAGCACGGCATAGCGTGCGGTATCTGCGATGCGCAGAAGTGACAGGGGCACGCCGAGGTGGTTATTAAGATTACCGACTGTCTTTCCGGTAGCATGCTCAACACCAACTAAGGTGGCTACCATATCTTTCGTGCTGGTCTTTCCCGCGGATCCGGTTACACCAATTACAGTGCCGCCCCAAAGATCACGGCCACGGGTCGCAAGTTGTTGAAGGGCACCTTCAGTGTTGTCGACTTGTAGTAGGTTCTTCCCGGTTATCGGCTTTCCTACGATGGCAGCAACCGCACCTTGGGCTAGGGCCGCCGGCACATGATCGTGGCCGTCGTGGCGCTCTCCTGGGATCGCGAAGAAGAGATCTCCCGGGGCGACGGTACGAGAGTCAATACTCCAACCCGTGATGACCACACCTGCCGGAGGGGCGGGGCAACCGAGAATCTGGGCGACCTGTTCGAGGGACATGGTCACTTCTGATATCCCAACTCCGCCAATGCGGCACGCGCGACTTCGCGATCATCAAAGTGAATGGTACGGTCACGAAAGATTTGGTAGGTCTCATGCCCCTTGCCGGCTAGAATTACGATATCGCCAGCGTGAGCGGATTCCAGAATTAGGCGAATGGCTTTCGCGCGATCTGGCTCGAGTAAGTGCGGCGTATCAAACCGATTAACTCCCACTAAGGCGTCATTCATGATCGCCAGCGGGTCTTCGGAGCGCGGGTTGTCGCTCGTAAGGACGACGAAATCAGAGGCTTCGGCCGCCGCCATACCCATTAAGGGGCGCTTGGCGCGATCGCGATCGCCACCGCAGCCGAAAAGCGTCAATACCCGTTTGGGTTGCATGGCCCGGGCGACGGCAATGGTGTTACGCAGCGCATCGTCAGTGTGCGCATAGTCAACTGCCACGAGATAAGGTTGCCCGACATCTACTCGCTCGAATCGGCCAGGAACGGAATGGCAATCGGCGACGCCGGCCGCAATTTGCGAGGGCTCGATTCCATAACTCAAGCCGGTGGCGCACGCGGCGAGGATGTTATAGACATTGATCTTACCGACCAGCGAGCTTCGCACTTCAAAAGTAGACTGAGGGGAGACCACGGTGAATCGCAATCCGTCAAAAGATTCCTTGATGTTCTTGGCATAGACATTGGCCTTCGCGTCAAGGCCATACCAATAGAAGCAGGTATCCGATGACAGCGGCACTCGGCCAGCCCATTCGTCATCTCGGTTCAGAACGGCGCAGCGGGGAGGAGGGGCGTCTTGCCCGCGAAATAATTCACACTTCGCGTCGAAGTAGGACTCCATAGTCCCGTGGAAATCTAAATGATCGCGCGTGAGGTTAGTAAGAATGGCGGTATGAAACGACAAGCCTCTTACGCGACCCAAAGCAAGCGCGTGGGAAGAGATCTCCGCCGTCAAAGCCCGGCCGTCCTGGGCCCGCAATTCGATGATTAGTCGATAGAGATCCAGCGACTCGGGCGTAGTGTTCGGGGCGGGCCTTGTTACGCCAGCTAGACGATACTCAATGGTGCCGACGAGGGCGGTCTTACGTCCACCGGCTCTCATGATGGCGTCGACTAAATAGGACGTGGTCGTCTTGCCATTGGTGCCCGTGATGCCGGTTAACTCTAAGTCGCTGGTTAAATTGCCATAAAGATTTCGGGAAGCGAGAGCGAGGGCGCGACGGCCATGCTCTACTTCAATCCACGTCCCGTCGGCATGGTCGCTTTGCGGGGGAGGCGGAAGTTCACTAACGATAGCCACGGCGCCTTGCGCTTTGGCTGCGTCAGCGAACTTCCGGCCGTCGACGTGCACGCCGGCAAAGGCGAAGAAGATATCTCCACCCTTAATCCGACGCGAGTCGTATTCGATGCCCGTGACGATTTTGGCGTGCGCGGTTGCGGGCAGAGGCTGCTTCAGCCCCACTCCGTCCAGCACTTGCGCAACGCTCATCATTGGGTCGGGCGTGTCTCTTTCTGTTTCGCCAGAGTTACTACTTCCGGCAGATCTTTAGGAATATCCAGAATCCGCAATACCGGCTCGGCCACTTCCTTGAATACCGGGGCGGCGAGAGCGCCGGCCATCTGATTGGCGCCGTTCAGAGTGACAACTATCACCAATCGCGGGTTATTCAATGGAGCAAAGCCCATAAACGAGGCGTGATACCGGCCGTGTAAGTAGTGGCCAGTTTTCGGATCCACCATCTGAGCGGAACCAG
>JAYVRS010000095.1:0-8315 GCA_043776185.1 Bryobacteraceae bacterium
AGGCCGGCGGCGAGCGCGTCCCACAGGACCTTCTGATTGCGGCGGTCGCGCAATGGCGGCGACATGACGTGCTTCATGCCTTCCACGCCGGGTCGCTCCGCGTAGGTCTTATCGAGCAGAAAATGCGGCAACACGGATTCGATCCACAGGCGCGTGCCGCGGGCCTTCGAGGCCAGGGCCACCTGCAGCGCGCCTTGAGAGGAGAGGTGCACGACATAGCCAGCGGCACCGGTGTTTTCGAGAAAGGTGCCGAAGCGATGGGTGCCTTCGGCCTCCACGGATTCGGGGCGGCTGGGTTCATGCCACTCTGGCCCCGTCTTGCCTTGGGCCAACAGACTCTGCTGCAGGCGGCCGACGAGCTCGGCGTTTTCGCAGTGGGCGGTGACGATGACGCCGAGTTTCTTGGCTAGGCGCAAGGTCTGGTACATCTCGCCATCGTCTACGCCGAAGAAATTCTTGTAGGCCAGGAAGATCTTGAAAGACGCGATGCCGTCGGCGACGATCTCGCGCAACTGGCCTTCGGTATGGGGTTCAAAACGCGTCACCGACATGTGGAAGGAGTAATCGCAGGCGCTGGAGCCGGCGGCTTTGCTCTTCCAAAGTTGATAGCCCTCCAGCGCGTCATCCAGGCGCGACGGGCAGCACATTTCGAGGTAAGTGGTGGTGCCGCCCATCAGGGCAGCGATGCTGCCGGTTTCGTGGGTGTCCTTGGCGAAGGTGGCCATGAAGGGCAGGTACAGATGCACATGCGGGTCAATGAAGCCGGGGAAGACGAGCTGTCCGGTGGCATCGATGATCTCGCTGCCGGGGGGCGCGTCGAGGTTCTGGCCGATGCGGGTGATGGTCTCGTTTTCGACATAGATGTCGGCGTGCGAGCGGCTATCGGCGGTGACGATGTCGGCGTTCTTTATGAGAAGAGGCATGGGAGGGGATGTTGTCAGTGGATATCAATGCCAATCTTTTTACGATACTCCTCCATGGCATCCCAGTTTTCGGTGACGGCGGACTGGGTTTGGATTAGTTGCTGCCAGGTGACCGGCGCGCGGCCCGAGGGGACTTCCACCATCTCAATGCAGCGCTCCACCGGGCAGACGTTGAAGCAAAGCCGGCAGCCCACGCAATCGGGCTCGCGGACCACCGGACGGGGGCGCGTGCTGGTCGCTTCCACCTTGCCATTCGAGTCGAGCGGATAAGCATAAGGCTCGACTACTACGCCATGGTTGTTCACTAAGTCAATGCACTGATGCGCCGTGTCGTTACAGGCCACGTAGCACAGGTTGCACTGAATGCACTTCGTTTCATCAATGCGGGCAACGGCGCGGAACGAGAGATCGAAATTCTGGAAATCGGAGATGCGGTGCAGACTTTGCCCGCTGACATCCGCGATGGTGGCGAAGCCTTTGGCGTCCATCCAATTCGAGAGGCCGTCGCAAAGGTCCTCAATGATACGGTAGCCATGGTGCATGACGGCGGTGCAGACTTGCAGACTTCCCGCGCCCAGCAGCAGAAACTCCGCCGCGTCGCGCCAGGTGCTGATGCCGCCCATGGCGGAGATGGGCAAGCCAGAGCCGCGCACCACCTCGTCGGTGCCCAAGGCCGAAAGCATGTTCAAGGCGATCGGCTTCACGGCCGGCCCGGCGTATCCACCGTGGCCGCCCTTGCCGCCGATATTGGGAGAAATTTCGAGCGTGTCGAGATCAACGGCGGTGATGGAGTTGATGGTGTTGATCAGCGAGAGGGCATTGGCGCGGGCGGCCACCGCGGCGCGCGCGGGGTTCACGATGTTGGTGATGTTGGGCGTTAGCTTGACGATGACGGGGATGCGCGCCACGTCCATCACCCAACCGGTGATGCGCTCGCAGTATTCAGGCACCTGGCCCACGGCCGCGCCCATGCCGCGCTCGCTCATTCCGTGCGGGCAGCCATAGTTAAGCTCAATGCCGTCGGCACCGGTGTCCTCAATGCGGCGCACGATGTCGTGCCAGGCTTCGGGCTTCGACTCCACCATCGCCGAGACGATCACCGCGCGGTCCGGCCAATTCCGCTTCACGTCGGCGATCTCGCGCAGGTTGACAGCCAGCGGGCGATCGGAGATCAGCTCGACGTTGTTGATACCCAACATGCGCTGGCCGCCGTAGTGCCACGCCCCGTAGCGATTGGAGACATTCAGCACCGGGGGCCCGATGGTCTTCCAAACCGCGCCGCCCCAGCCGGCTTCAAAGGCGCGGTGAATCTGGGTGCCGGAGTTGGTGGGCGGGGCGGAGGCGAGCCAGAACGGATTGGGTGAGCGGATGCCGGCGAAGTTGATTTTGAGGTCAGCCATGCGTGTTCTCCAGATGACGATGGATGGCCGCGGCGGCCAGTTTGCCGTCCTGGACGGCCATGACCGTGGAGGCGACGTTTTTGATACGGATGCAGTCGCCGCCGGCAAAGACACCGGGAACGCTGGTTTCCAAATCGGCGCTGACCCGGACAAAGCCTCGGTCGACGGCGAGGCCGAAGGCGGGCGGCTTTTGCTGACCGATGGCTTTGATGATCTGGTCGGCTGGGATCGTGCCCGACACGCAAGAGAGCCCAATCACCTCACCGTGCTCGATGACGACTCGCTCCGGAGTCATTTCGAAACGGAACTCCACGCCTTCCTTCCGAATGAACTCAATCTCATGCGGATAGGCTCGCATCTCGTCTTCGGTTCGCCGATACGCCAAGGTCACCCGTTCAGCGCCCAGCCGCTTGGCAATCGTGGCGCAATCGATCGCCGTGTTGCCCGCGCCGATCACCACTACGTCGTTGCCGATGTGCATCCCGCCAGGGTCCAGCTTGCTTTGTTCAATGAAGGCCAACCCGTCGCAGATGCGATCTTCGCCCGGGATGCAGAGGGCCGGTGTTTGGCCGAGTCCGACGGCGAGGAAGACCGCATCGAAGCGACCGCGAAGCTCGTCCAATGCTTCAACTTCCGCGCCGGTCTCGATGCGCACACCGAGCCGTTCAATCATCCGGACTTCTTCAAGCGATGCTTCCATCGGCTCGCGCAAAGAAACGATTCCATAGGTAGATAATCCACCGGGTAGTGAACGCTTTTCGAAGACGGTGACTTGATGGCCGCGCCGGGCGAGTTCTCCGGCGCAGGAAAGTCCGGCGGGGCCGGAGCCGACCACGGCTACTCTATGGGTGGTAGGCGGGGCACATTTCACTAGGTCCTGGCCTTGCGTCGTATCCATGGCATGGCGCTGCAAGCGGCCGATGGCGATGGGTTTGTGCTCGCTACCCAGCACGCAAGCGCCTTCACAGAGCTCTTGCACCGGGCAGACCCGGGCACAAGTGGCACCCAGCAGATTGGCCTCCAAGATCGTGCGGGCCGAACCGATCAGGTTGCCGGTGGCAATCTTTTTAATGAAGCGCGGGATTTCGATATGGGTGGGGCAGGCGTGCGTACACGGGGCGTCGTAACAGAAGAGGCAGCGATTGGCCTCGACGGCCGCTTCATGCGTGCTGAGGGGCAGGAGTTCCTCGGCCAGGCCTTTCATCGGGGGCCTTTCATCAGCAGGGCACCCTTCATCAGTAGGGCATACGATGCTGCGGAGACCCCAAAGCCCACAAACCAGGCGTAGTCATAGAGCACGCGCAACGCAGGAATCGCCAGACCCAGCAAAGCCACGGCGATGCCTAATACGAGACTTACCAAGGCGCGCGGGTTGAAGCCGCCGGAGTATTCGTATTCGCCACCACGGCGGTAAAGGTCGTCGACGTTCAAGGTCCGGCCACGCACAAGAAAGTAATCGGCAATCATCGTCCCAGCGATAGGGCCCATCAAGCCGGAGTAGCCGATGAGCCAGCCGAAGATGTAGGCGCCGTAATCGCCGAGGAGCTTCCAGGGCATCATGCAGATACCGAGGACGCCGGTGATGAGTCCGCCGGTGCGGAACGAGATCAGGCGCGGGTTCAGGTTCGAGAAGTCGTTCGAAGGCGAAACGACGTTGGCCGCCACGTTGGTGTTCAAGGTGGCGACGAGGATCGCAACGAGGGCGACGAAGGCGATGAGCGGCTGGTTGAAACGGCCGATGAGAACCACCGGATCCCAGATGGCCTCACCGAAAATGACGACCGAGGCGGAGGTGACGGCGACGCCGATGAAGGAGTAAAGCGTCATGGCCGCGGGCAGCCCGAGTAACTGGCCGTAAGCCTGCGCCTTCTGGCTTTTCGCGTAGCGCGTGAAGTCGGGAATGTTGAGGGCGACGGTAGCCCAAAAGCCCACCATGGCCGTCAATGATGGGATGAAGAAGGCGAAGAAAGCGGAGTTCGTCTGGAACTTACTCGGGGCGCTCAGCACCGGGCCCAGCCCGCCGGCTTTGCCGGTGATCCACCACAGCAGCAGTGCGCCCATCACCAGCATGAAGGGCGCGCCGATGCCTTCCAGGAACCGGATGGTCTCAATGCCGCGCCAGATGACGAGCATATTCAGCAGCCAGAAGGTGCCGAAGCAGAGCCAGACCCACCCCGGATCCTTCGCGGCGGGCCATAGGATTTGCAGCATCGAATGGATGGCTTGGCCGCCGATCCAGGTTTGGATGCCGAACCAGCCGCAGGCCACCAGCGCGCGCAGCACGGCGGGAATGTTCGCCCCGCGCACGCCGAAAGAAGCGCGCACCAGCACCGGGAAGGGGATGCCGTACTTGGCGCCCGCGTGGGCGTTGAATAGCATGGGGATGAGGACGATTAGGTTGCCCAGCAGGATGGTGCCGACGGCTTGCCACCAGTTCATGCCGCCGGCGATGAGGCCCGAGGCCAGCATGTAGGTGGGGATGCAGACGCTCATGGCGACCCAGAGTGAGGCGTAATCGTAGATACCCCACGTGCGTTGGGCAGGCGGAACGGGAGCGAGGTCCGCGTTAAAGAGCGCGGGATCGTGATGGGTCCCCATCTGGGGAGTTTCTCATACTCGCGGCACGTGCCATGATACTGAGTAACGTGACCAAAGAAGAAATCATTCTCGCTAACCAGGAATGCCTATTCCCGGCGGTTTTTCATTATTACCGGGAGCCGCTGGTGCTTACCCGGGCGAAAGACCAGTTTGTGTGGGACGCCGATGGCCAGCAGTATCTGGATTTTTTCGGCGGCATCCTGACGGTGAGCGTCGGGCACTGCAACCCGAAAGTGAACGAGGCAGTGCATGCGCAAGTAGACCAGTTGCAGCACGTCTCCACCGTGTTCCCCACGGAGCCGCAGGCAGCCTTGGCGCGTAAGGTCGCCGACATCGCCCCGGGGCCGGGCTGGAAGTCGTTCTTTACGTCGAGCGGTACCGAAGCCAACGAAACGGCGATTCTGGCGGCGCGCTGCTACACGGGGTCTTCGGAGATCATCGCGCTGCGGCACTCCTATCACGGGCGGTCGGCCATGGCGATGGCTCTCACCGGCAACCAGTCCTGGCGGCTAGGCCCTTCCACGCAGGTGGGCATCGCCTTTGCGCACAACGCTTACTGTTATCGCTGTCCGTTCGGGCTCACTTACCCCAGTTGCGAAGTGCGTTGCGCGCAGGACCTCAAGGAAGTAATTCGGACGACGACCTCGGGACAAATCGCGGGCATGATTGCCGAGCCCATCCAAGGCGTCGGCGGATTCATCACGCCGCCCAAAGAGTATTTCGGCATCGTCGCCAAGATCGTGCGCGACCATGGCGGCGTGTTCATCAGCGACGAGGTGCAGACCGGCTGGGGCCGTACCGGCAATAAGTGGTGGGGGATCGAGCAATGGGGAGTAACTCCGGATATCATCACCAGCGCCAAAGGCTTGGCCAACGGCTTTCCCATTGGATTAACAGCGGCGCGGCCACAGGTGGCGGATAGCGTAAAGAAACTCACCATCTCGACGTTCGGCGGCGGCCCAATTCCGACTGCGGCGGCCAAAGCTGTGATCGATTTTATTGAGGAAGAAAAGCTGGCCGCCAATTGCGCCTCCACGGGCGATTACTTACGGGCCAAGTTACTCGAGTTACAAGACATGCACCCGTTGATCGGCGACGTGCGCGGCATGGGACTCATGCAGGCGATCGAGCTGGTGCAGGACCGTCAGTCGAAAGTGCCGGCGACCGCCGAGACCCTACGCCTGATGGAGGCGGCACGCGAAAATCGCATTTTGATCGGGCGGGGCGGCTTGGAAGGTAACGTCATTCGCATCTCGCCGCCCATGAATATCGGTCGAGGCGATGTCGATGATTTTATTGGAGCGCTTGATCGTAGCTTGGCTCAGGTGAGTTCCCATTCGTGAGCCCATCTGAGTTCGCGGGATTGGCGTTGCATACCAGGCAGCGCCACCTGTTGCAGTAACGCCGCGTCCGCATGACCACAGTGGTCCTGCAAGAAAGAACCTCGGTCATCACGAACTCGGCCCTTCGGGAAATCGCATCGCTGGGGTTCCATTGAGAGCTCTTCAACACCGGGAACACGTCGCAGTTCTTCTTGCTGGATGCACCGCCGGACGGCCGCTCGTGATCGCCGCATCATTCAGGTTGAGCTCAAACGATACTTTGAGTCTCATGTCCCGGACTCTCCAACTTCTCATTCTGGCGTTGATACCACCACAGGGCCTAGACGCCCAGCCGAAGCGTATTTGTCTGGCCCGGACGATCACGCCGAACATATGTGGACCGGGAACGAAGAAGAGTACGGCCAAGCCTTTGTCGAGATGATCGACTATCATCTTGACCTGGCCGTTAAGACCAGGGGCAACGCCCCTGATTATTAAAGCCGGTGGCATTGTGACGAATCGATTTGGTTCTCACCTACGAGCAAAGGAAGAGTCCGTCGGACTTTCGGTGCGCAGTTTGCAGGACCCGCTCACTGTCGTTCGCGGCTGGTCGCGAGGTTGGGGCGGTAAGTGAGGAGGTTCTCTACGCTTTGCGTCTGGAGCGGCCGATTATTTGAAAAATATATGAGAGGAATGGCTCGCGAAATGCACTTACATGTATGAAGACTTTTGTATTTCGAGGTGCCAATGCGGCCGGAACGTGATTTTCGGTCGCAGCAGCTTTATGGCGTGACCCAGCGGGGCAATCAGGGCCAGTGGGTCTATCGGGACGATCAGGATTTCCGGAAGGCGCTGGAATTGATGGCTCGGTATGCGACGCGGTATGCAGAGTGTTTATTCGCGTTATTTGAATCGGAGATATCAGAAGGAGCCCTGGAAGTTGTTGGCGCCGTTGACTTTGTATGGACGGCGGGCTCGTAAGATGTATTCTCCTTACCGGCGGGCGGGGCCGGTGAACTGGATGGGATGAGCCGGGTGACTCGTCTTCGATCAATCGAATCCCATGGGGACCGAGAGCGCAGTCGACTCGGAAATGAGACGCTGCAAGAGGGAAGGAGTCACCCAGATGAAGAATACCTTGAAAAACGGAACGAAGTATCCCCGGAGAGCGGACCCGAAGAGCGGACCGGCACGCGGGATACCAGCGCGGACGATCGGCATTGACCTTGGTTTCGAACGCAGTGCGTACTGCGAACTTAACCAAGCCGGCGAAGTGACGAAAGAAGATTGGATCCTCACCACGCGAGCGACTTTGCGAGCCCAATGGGAAGACGCGCCGGTGAAGGGGCGGGTGGTGATCGAAGCCTGCGGTCTGTCGAGTTGGGTGGGTGAGGAGTTCGTGGCAATGGGCTATGAACTGGTGGTGGCGAACGCGGCCAAGATTCCTCTGATTGGGAGCAATCAACGCAAGAATGACCAGACCGATGCCTATCTACTGGCTAGGCTGGGACGCGCGGATGTCGAGTTACTCTCACCCGTGCACCCACTGGGCACGGACGCGCACCTGGCGCGGAGTACGGTGCGGTTGCCTCGACTCGCCATTGATGCGCGAGTCAAGTTGATTAATGCCGCACGCGGCTTGGGGCGCACGATGGGCGGTCCGATCCCCGCCGGCCAAGCCGATAACTTCACCGAACGGGCCCGCCAACATTTAACCGCGCAGGGTGGAGTAGCCCGGGAGGCCCGGATGAGATTAGAGCCGATCCTATTTGGGATCGAAGGATTGGAAGCCACGGAGCGACGCTACGAGGTGATGTTACAGAAGTTACAACAGCAGCCGGAGTACGCCGCAGCCAAGATTCTACAAACCGTGCCGGCTATGGGTTTAGTTACCGCGATGACTTACATACTGACGATTAGCGATCCTACTCGCTTTGCTGACTCGCGCGACGTGGCGGCCTATATGGGACTTACACCGGCCCGTAAGCAATCCGGGGCCAGCGATCCGCAGTTGGGAATTAGCAAGGCCGGCGATGGCTACTTGCGTAGCTTACTCGTGGAATGCGCGCACC
>JAYVRS010000096.1:0-2527 GCA_043776185.1 Bryobacteraceae bacterium
CTTGGTTCATAGCGATTCGTTCCATTCCCAGCTTTCGGCTGTGTCAATAGGAACGTTCTACTTTGCCCATATAGGAACTTCTCACATTGCCGCGACACCTGATTCTAACGCGATCCCCAGGCTCACCCGGCATGTTATCCTTGCCAAACGCATGAGGCTCACTGTTACTTTAATCAGCCTCCTCTGCCTCGCCTCCGCCGCGGACATCAAGACTGTCCTATTGAATGAGTGCTGCGGCATCTCCGTCGACAACATCCCACGGCTGGACAAGGGCGAGGCCCTAGGAAAATTGGTCGAAACCGGCGATGACCGCGACCTGGCCCTCATGGGTGCCGTCCGCCTCACCATACCCAAACAAGTCTTTCTCAACTGGTACCTTAACGTGGAAAATTACAAGTCCAGCCCGTTGGTCGGCGAGGCGGTCCGCCTCCATACGCCACCTCGCCCGGCTGACTTTGAAAAATTCGCTATCGATCCCAGCGAGTTAAAGGCGTTGAAGTCTTGCGTCCCAGGCAAGTGCGGCATCAAATTGAATGCGGCACAGATCACCCGCGGACAAAAGGAAATCGATTGGTCCACACCCAACGCCGCCGCCCAGGCCCAAGCCCTGCTGCGCAAAATTCTGGTGGAATCCGCCACCGCCTATATGCAGCGTGGCGATGAAGCCCTCGACACCCGCCAAGTATTTCTGCAGTTACTGCAAGGCTCCCCCTACATTCGCCACGTCTCGCCCGAACTCGCCACCCGCCTCCAGCACTACGCTGGCCTGGCCCCGCCACATCCCGACGAAGAAATGTTCTATTGCACGCGCGAGCGCTACGGCTACGGCCTCAAACCCTTGCTGAACATGACCCACGCCATCATCCACCACCCCTCGCCCGACGTCTCCGTCATCGTCGCCAAGCAGATCTGGGCCAGCCATTATTACGATGGCTCGCTCGCTATTACCGTGTTAATCGATGCCCATCCTGGCACCTATCTCATTTACATCAACCGCTCCCGCATCGACTTACTGCGAAGCTCCGGTTTTAAGCGGGCTCTGGTGAATCGCTTCGCCCCCGGCACCACCCGCAAGGAAGTCCTCGCCCTCAAACGCACCGTCGAACAAAGTGCGGAAGCGAAGGCCACTGGCAATTAAATCGCAACCAGAGTAACCCCCATCGAGGTTAGCTCGCCAATTCATTTGAACTATCCGAAACTCGCCCTCCTGACGATCCTCCTCGTCACTCCCTTAGCTGCCACCGAACTCCGCGGTCGCGTCACTGACGAAACCGAGGGACTGGTGCCCGGTGCCAAAGTCGCCGTCGCCGGACCCGCCAAGCGCACCACCGTCGCCAACAGCCAAGGCGAATACCGTTTCCCCGATCTGCCGCCCGGCCGCTACACCCTCACCGCCACCGCACCCCAACTAACCCTGCCCCAACTTACTTTCACGCTCTCCGCTGAAAACCTAATTCTGAACCTCGTTCTCAAAATCAGCCTCGGCACTCAGACCCTGAACGTCGACGGCGCGGCCAATGCCGTCGCGGCCGACACCCGCAACAACCCCGCCGCCCTCGTGCTGCGCGGCGACGACCTCGAAGCCCTCAGCGACAAGCCCGAAGACCTCGCCGCCGATCTCATGGCCCTCGCCGGACCTTCCGCCGGCCCCAACGGCGGCGCCATCTTTGTCGACGGCTTCAGCGGCGGCAACCTGCCTTCCAAAGACTCCATTCGCGAAATCCGCATCAACCAAAACCCCTTCGCGCCAGAGAACGATCGCGTCGGCTTTGGCACCATCGAAATCTTCACCAAGCCGGGCTCCGAAAAATTCAAAGGCACGCTCTACTACAATTTCGCCGACGCCTCCCTCAACACGCGTAATCCCTATGCCGCCCGCAAAGCGCCCTTCCGGCTGCACGAGTATGGCGGCAACTTCGGCGGTCCGCTGGGCAAACAGTCTTCGTTCTTCGTGGACGTCAGGCGTGATGACGTCGCCAACGGCGCCGTCATCAACGGCTCGGTCCTTAATGCCGGCAACATCATCAATCCCTACACCGACGTCCTCCGCATTCCCCAACAACGCTTGTCCATCTCCCCACGCGCCGATTGGCAACTCGGCCAGAGCCACACGCTCACTGCGCGTTACACGTTTTTGGAAGCCGGCGTCGATAACTCGGGCGTCGGCAGCTTCAACCTGCCGGAGCGTGGCATCGAAGCTCGCAGCACCGCCCACACCGCCCAGCTCACTGACACCTGGATCGTAAACGCAAGGGCCATCAACGAAACGCGTTTTCAATTCTTACGCCTCGCCTCGTCCAACCGCCCCAACACTGCCGGCCCCGCCATCCAAGTTCTGGGGTCCTTTAACGGCGGCGGCGCGCCACTCGGGAACTCGTCCGACACGCGCCATAGCTTCGAGCTGCAAAACTATTCTTCGCTCAACCGGGGCCTGCACACCGTC
Organism: Bryobacteraceae bacterium; assembly: GCA_043776185.1. Lineage (GTDB taxonomy): Bacteria > Acidobacteriota > Terriglobia > Bryobacterales > Bryobacteraceae > JALHNI01. The sequence continues at coordinate 2,444 of JAYVRS010000096.1, forward strand.
CGCTTCGGCGTGCGCCTGCGCGGCGAATTCGCCGACACCACCACGCTCAGCAACTTCAACGGCACCTTTACCTTCGGAGGTGCC
>JAYVRS010000097.1:0-2524 GCA_043776185.1 Bryobacteraceae bacterium
CAGATGCCGATGGGGGCGAGGTCCGCTTTGCGGATCACAACGGAGAGGGCAAAGCCGTGACGCTCCACCATGGCGATGGGTCCGTTGGCAATGTAAGCGCGGGCGTCGTCTAAGTGGTGTACGCCGCGGTCGCCAATAAATTCAAGCCAAGCCGGCTCGTTCACCAGCTCTAGAATAAACGCTGCGTCATCGGTGCTCATGTGGCGCAGGTAGAGGCGATCCGTTTCGGCGATGGTCATCGGCTTTCAAGATCGCATAAGTGTTTGGCCCGTCGCCATTGTGATCTTACAAAAATGCGTATGAATCTGTTTGACCCCGCTAATTTAGGCCTTTGGAGGCGGTGACCAGGGTGGTGGCCGCGATGGGGTTGCCCCACCAAAAGCGCCACCCCAAGCGGCGGCGTTCCACGTTTGACGCCCCGACGTCCCGCAAGGCCTCTTCATAGAGCGCCGTGGTCTTGATGTCGGCAATGACGATGCGGCCGCCGGGCTTCATCACCCGGAAGCCTTCGACGATGGCTTTGCGGCGATCAGCCTTCGAAGAGATGTTGTGAATGGCGAGGCTGGAGACCACGAGATCGAAGGTGGCATCCGGATACGGCAGCGCGCGCATGTCCCCCGTGTCAATCTGGACGCGATCACTCACGCCTTCCAGTGACGCATTGCGCACGGTGACATCCCGCGCGTTGCCCGACTGATCCTTCTTGCTCCAGATATCGATGCCGGTGACGTGGCCCGTAGTCAGTCGGCAGGCGACCGCCGTGAGGACGGCGCCCCGTCCGCAGCCCAGGTCGAGCACCGCTTCGTTGCCTTGCAGATGAAGGTTATCGAGAATGCGTTCCCACTCCAGAAACTTGCCGCGCGTGGTGGCGTAAAGAAAGCTGCTGGTGTTGGCGAAGAAGACCAGGAAATAGAACGTGAGCTGCCGGGCCGGGCGAATCTCTCCCTGCCACCAACAAATCGCCGCGCCGACGAAGGCGGCCACGGACAAGAGTCCAAAGATTGCCGGGAAGTAGGGGGCATCATAGCCATAGTCGCCGCGTCGCATCATGTGCAATTGTAAGCTACGGCTTGGCCGACCTACCTCAGTTTTGCGGATTCCCGCTTAGATACGGCGGGGATGCTCGGAGGTGGCAGGACTTGGCGGGATGCGTCTCCGCCGTCGCGTTGACCCGATCGAGGTCAACGTCGTTCAGGAGCACTGACTGGGCCAGGTGCCGCGTTCATTAGCAACTGGGCCATCAAGTAGAAACGCATCTGAGCGGCAATGAGCTCGGGATCGTGTAAAATTCCAGGAGGGCCCGTGGATCCAGATAGACTCGTTTTTTAGAATCCACCCGCATCGATGGAGACCATTCTCACTAGCCAGCCTGATCGATGGGATGCCGCTTTGCGGCAGACTCGCCACGATTTTTACCATCTGGCCGACTATCACCGCTTAGCCGAGGAACGCGAAGAAGGGGTGGCCCGGCTCTACGTCTTTTCGCAGGATGGCTACACGCTGGCGATGCCCTTATTGCTGCGGCCCATGGAGTCCCTGGCGGGGTTGGCCGATCTAGGCGCGGGTTACTGCGACGCGACGTCGGTTTACGGCTATGCCGGACCTGCCTGCTCGCACGCCTCGGTGCCTCACGCCATCGCCCAGCAATTCCGGACGGAATTGGAGGAGGCTTTGAACGAGTCGCGGGTCGTCGCCGCATTTTCGCGCCTGCACCCGCTCTTCCCCGAGCAAGAGGAAGTGCTAACGGGGCTGGGGGAGTATGAAAAGCGTTGGCGCACGGCCTCGATCGATTTGACTCGCTCGCCGGAGCAGCAACTGGCGGTGTATCGCAAGAGCCACCGGCGTGAGATCCGGATCCTGCATGAGCAGGGTTTTGAGATCGCGGTGGATCCGGACGGCCGCTACCTCGAGGAATTTATCGGGATTTACGCCGAAACCATGCGGCGACTGGGGGCCGCGCCAAGCTACTTATTCGATCACAGCTATTTCGATCGCCTGCTGTCCGATGGGCGGGTCTTTCACCTCTTGGTGGCCAAGCTGCACGGCGAAGTGGTGAGCGGGGCCATGTTCGCGCTCTGCAACGGTATCTGCCAGTATCATCTCAGCGGTACTCGGGACAGCGTTCGGCGACTGGCACCCAACAAGCTCATTCTGGATGGAGCCCGCGTGTGGGCCCGCGAACAAGGGGCCCAAGTGCTGCATCTGGGTGGCGGCCATGGGGGCGAAGACTCGCTGTTCCATTTCAAGGCCGGGTTCTCGGATCGACGCCACGACTTCGCGATTTGGCGCTGGGTGGTTCGCCCAGACTTGTATGAAAAGCTGGTGGCGGCGCGCGAACAGACTGGGCAGTGGTACGGCCGCCTGCGGGGGGACATCGGATTTTTTCCGCTCTATCGTTACGCCGGTTCGGCGGCTGTCTCCCTAGCACCTCCCGAAACACCCGAATGATCGCCGTTTCGTCAGTTCATGAGAGGTGGCGGTAAATGCCGATGCGACGCCGGACTCTGGCGGCCCTCTGTCTGTC
>JAYVRS010000098.1:0-2523 GCA_043776185.1 Bryobacteraceae bacterium
TATCAGGAGGCCGTACGGGACAGCCTGAAAGAGCGGGCCGTTCAACTCGGGCTGTCGCTCGATATCGTTAAGACTGCTGGTTGGTACTTCTGATGATCATATATCGAAAAGGAAATCTTCTGGACGCGCCGGTGGACGCCGTGGTGAACACCGTGAACACCGTAGGAGTGATGGGCAAAGGGATCGCGCTGATGTTCAAAGAGGCGTTCCCGGAGAACTTCCGCGCCTATGAAGACGCGTGCAAGCGCGAACAGGTGAGGGTGGGCCAGATGTTCGTTACGGAAAGCTCGCGCCTGGACGGCCCGCGGTGGATCATCAACTTCCCGAGCAAGAAGCACTGGAGGCAGCCGTCGAAACTGGAGTGGATCACCGAGGGTCTGAAAGATTTGCGGCGAGTGATTGTGGAAAAAGGCATTCGAAGTGTAGCGCTGCCGCCGCTCGGGTGCGGGAACGGCGGTTTGGAGTGGGCAGTGGTGCGACCGGAGATTGAACAGGCCCTCGCGACTCTGCCCGATGTCGATATCCAGGTCTTCGAGCCGACAGAGAAGTATCAGAACGTGGCCAAGCCAACGGGAGTGCAGAAGCTGACCGCGGCGCGCGCCATGGTGGCCGAAATGGTTTTTCGGTATTCGGTGCTGGGCAGTGACTGCACCTACCTGGAGGTACAGAATAAGCTTTGATGTCTGGCACCTTGAGCACCTGACCCGGTGGCGATATGGTAGTATGGTGTTGGTATGGCCACGACGAAAGTTACCTTCACGCTCGACGACGTGTCGCTGGCCCGGCTCAACGACTCGGCGTCCCGGCTGTCGATGCCAAAGAGTGAGGTAGTCCGTGAAGCGATCATGGAGTTTCATGAGCGCATCGGCCGGCTGAGCGAACGCGAACGCGCGACTCTTCTACGGGCATTCGACAGTCTCGTTCCGAAAATTCCAGAGCGGGCGCTGGCTGAAGTCGACCAGGAAATTGAGGACCTTCGCCTCTCCCGTCGCGACGGCGGACGCGGTAGCTCAGCCTTCTGAAAATCAACCGAAGCGATGATCATCCTCGATACCTCTTTCCTGATCGACAGCTTAAGTGGCCCTCGACGGTCCGCTGCCAAACTACGCGGGGCCATCGAAAGAGGCGAAAGGCTGGCCCTGCCGGCCGTCGTGCTGTATGAATGGTTGCGGGGACCACGCCTCACCGAGGAAGTTAGCGCGCAGGAAGCACTTTTCCCCGCTGACGCGGCCCTCGCCTTTGGCCACCCTGAGGCAGCGCTCAGCGCGAAGCTCTACCGAAGCGTGCCCCGAGGACGAGGCCGCGAAATCGATCTTGCCATCGCCGCAACCGCCCTGCTGCGAAACGCCCGACTCTGGACGCTGAACCGGTCTGATTTCTCGGACATTCCCGGCCTCCAGATCAACACTTAGCCCTTTTAGAAGCGGCAATGCTACTCACTGAGATTTGTGCGGGGCGAGTATACCGTTCATCTTCGGGGCACCGTCTGGTGAGCACGATCGCCCGCACTTAGTGATCAGGCTTCATCCACCCGGATATCGGAATAGTGTCAAGGCGCTCACACCCGCGTTTCCCGCTAAACCGGCGCCGCCCCTCAGTTCGTCAGCCCACGTATAAGTGGATTCCTCTCATATTTTTCGCAAATAAATCAGCCGCCGAGAATGAGGACGTAGACAATCACCTCAACTCAGCCACTTGCCGCGGCCGCCGAAAACACTTCGCTGCGCCTGACAGACGCGAACATTCGCAGCAAGTACTCCAGGCGATCTCGTTCAAAATAGTCATTTCAAGCTTCCGGCGACCGGCACGGCAAGCTAGTGCCGCGACCGGATGATTGGTTGGATCGGCGCAGCTGAAGCTCTGGGGCGGACTGAAGTCCGCCCCACTTGGTCACCAAACAAATCAAGCGGTCGCGGCACTAGCCCCGGGATAAGGAATAACAGACTTCGCATCATGTTACCTGACACCCAAGATACAACTTCGCCCAGCTCAGCGGGAAGCTTCGATAGACTCGATTAAGTCAGTCCACTCGGCTTCGAGCGTGCTGAGCGTGGCGCGGCGATTGGCAGCTTCGGTGCTGAGACGCTGGGTCTCGTCGACACTGACAAAGTTGGCGAGTTGGCCCTCTAGCGCCACAATCTCTTGCTCCATGGTGGCAATTTGCTTCTCTAGCGAGGAGGCGCGGTTCTCCAGTTTCTTCATGGCTTGCGGGTTGAGCCGGGCTTTGTTGTCTATTACCGCGGTGGCAGTTGGCGCGGCTAACGCTTCGGGTGCCGCGACGGCGGCGGTGGCCGAGGCGTCGCGATTCTTGCGCCACAGGTAGTCTTCGTAGTTACCGGGGAACACTTCCACTTCGCCGCCGCCGATCTCGATGACGCTGGTGGCTAACTGGTCAATAAAATAGCGGTCATGCGAGACGAAGACTACGGTACCCGTATATTCACGCAGGGACTCGAGTAACACGTCTTTGGCGCGCATGTCGAGATGGTTCGTGGGTTCGTCGAGAAGAATGAAGTTGGAGGG
>JAYVRS010000099.1:0-2523 GCA_043776185.1 Bryobacteraceae bacterium
CGTTCCAGCGGTCAAACGAGTCTTTGGGCTCGGCGTCGGAGATGCGGAGTTCGGGGTTCTGCCGTTCGCCGCGTACGGAGGCCCGATGGCCGCTTTTCACACGCTCACCGCCGCGATTGGAGACGATTTCGGCTTCGCCCTTACGAACGGTGAGGTCGGTTTGCCCGCCTTCGCGAACGCTAATGCGATAGACGCCGGTTTTGAGGGGCCTCACCGTAGTGTTGGGGGCCATCACGTCGATGTCGGCCTCGCCGCCTTTGAGTTGGCTGACATTGACGGTGCCGGTCAACACTTCAAGGCGGAAATAGAGATTGCCGACGTCGACAATGCGGACCCGCGTGTCTTCATTCAGCCGCACTAGGTTGCCGGGGCCCAACTGCACTTCGGCGCGCGAGGAGCGGCCCGTGGAGATGGAGTCATTGCCCACTAGGGGAATGCCGCCGCGCGCCGGAAGGCGATCGTGCGTGTCGCCGCGCAGAATCTCGACGTCGCCGTCGGCCACGCTGACGCGCGCCGTGCCAGCATCGCCACGGTTGTCGCGCCGGCTGTCGCCCCGATTGTCGGGGCCGTTCGGGTCTTGGTCGTCAAGCCTGTCGCGGGGGCCGTTTTGAGTTTGATTATTTTGCTGGCTGGGGGCATCGTTAGGCGCGGTGCGCCATTGGCCGCTGGGTTGTGCGGACGCGACACCGAGTGCAGCGGTTAGAGCGGCGGCCAGAAATGATTTTTTCCGCATATTGGTTTCCTTGCTCTGCTCAAGTTGCGCGTTGTAGCAGTGGCTATCCCTTTGCACGTTGGCGACCAATTGATAAGTTGTTGATAAATAATTATTTAAATCTGTGTGACGCGCGACCGGGGTGGTGGATTTGCACCACCCCGGTCACAACTAACCGCGCGAAGCTCTATTTTGTGGCCACCTCTCGGGCGTCGCGCAGTGCGGTGACCTTTTGGTGTGCGGCGCTAATTTTCGCGAGTTGCCTCTCCAGCACGGGTCTAACCGTCCCGAGATCGCCATGCGCTAGAACCTCTTGGAACGTTTCGACGGCCGAGCGGTCGCCACGTTCGCATTCTTCCAAAATGGCCAAGTCTTCACGACTCGACAAGGCGGCTTTCAGATTGATCCAGCCCCGGTGCAAGTCGCCCGAGACCGTGCCACTCTCTTCGGCCGATTCTCCCTAAATTTTCAAATGCTGCTGAAGGTCAAACGCAAATTCGGCGCGCTCGGCGGCGAATTGGTGGAAGAGAGTCTTCAGTCCCGGACTGGTGCTGTCCTTGGCGGCGGTGTTGTAGCCAAGTTGGCCGTCTTTGAGAGCTTCAATGAGGGAATTGATGTGCGAGCTGATGGTCTGAGTCATAGCGTTCTGATCCTTATGTTTAAACCGGTTACGTGCGAATTTGTTTAGCGGACGGCGGCCATTTGTTGGGGCGAATGCTGCTTCATGAGCATTCGGCAAATCTGGGTGAGCTTGTGGTCAGCAGCCTTTTCTTCGTTCTCCGTCTGCTCCAGGAGCGCCGCCACTTTCTCGTGGCCCAGTTCGGTGGCCCAGGCGCGCAGCGTACCGTAACCCGAGATTTCGTAATGCTCCACTTTCTGCGCGGCCGCAATGAGCGCGCAGTCGCGCAGTTCCACCGCAATATCCTCCTCGATAGCTGCAGCGCCTTCTTTTACTAAGCCCTCCATAGCCTCGCAAGTCTTCGCCTTAGCCGTCTTCCCCAATAGCGTAAAGACCGATTCCAGACGTTTCACGTGTTCCACCGTCTCCTTCAAGTGGCTCTCGAAAGCCGCCTTCAGCTCGGGGCTATGGGCGGCTTTCGTCATCTTGGGAAGCGCTTTGGTAAGTTGCTTTTCGGCGTGGTAGAGATCACGCAGTTCTTCGATCATGAGATCATCCATGGTTTGAATAGTCATATTTGAGTTTCCTTGAGGGCGCGAAAAAATTGCGCACCTGCGAAGAGGTAGCAGGTTAGGTTCCAAAGGCGCAGGGCGGGTTGATAATTTTACTTGGCGAGCGGTTTAGTCGCGCATTGCGCGATACTGGCGGCGTGGCGAACAAAGTCGATAATCCGTGGACCAAGGCCGGGGCCTACATGGGCCTCATTTTCGTGATTCCGGTGGCGGGCTATGCTGGGTACGCCTTGGGCAGCTACCTCGGCGGCAAGAACGGCGGCGATATTGGGGCCATCGTGGGCGTCGGCATCGGCTTCTTCGAGACTTACCGGCAAGTAATGCGTATTGAAGGCAAGAAGTGAACGCCGCAGAGTTCGACTTTGAGGCGATGGCGCGCGGCGTGTTTCGCATCGCCTTCATTCTGTGCGGCTTAGGCGTCCTAGGCTTTATGGGGTGGACGGGAGCGAACGGGGCCATCAGCTTTGCGATCGGGGGGGGGGCTTCGGTGGCGTTGCTGTTGCTGTTGCACCGCACCGTTCGGCTGCTGGATATCACTGGTTCCCAGAGCCCTAGCCGGGGCGCGATGTTCCTGTTGGGCTTCGGCCAACTGGCTGTGTTTGCAGCGGTCTATGGTATTC
>JAYVRS010000100.1:0-2523 GCA_043776185.1 Bryobacteraceae bacterium
GCCAGAATGTCGGGGCGCGGCGGCACCACGGGCCGGGCTGTTGGCTGTCCGGCCAGGGGACGGTTCGGCGCGGACGCTGGAAAAGGATTATTGAACTGAGCGGGCGGCGATGCCGGAGCCATGCCATCGGGCGGCGGGAGTTGTCCTGGGGAACCACCGGCTGTAGGAGCACCCATCGGGGGCCCGCCGACCGGGGGACGCGGAATGGACGGAGCGGTGGGTGGCCGATAAGGCTGATTCTGACGCATCGGCGGACGCGGGATGGATGGCGCACCCGGACTGGCGGATGGACGCGGAGCGCCCGGCGAAGCGATCGAGGGACGCGGTGTTTCGGGCGGCAGCGGCGCTCGCGGACCCTGGGCGGGTCGCGGGGTCATCGCGCCACCGGGAGTGGCTGGACGGCCTACGGCCCCGGTTCGATCTTGCGGCGGTCGCTCTGGCGGCCGGGGGAGCGGAGGCCTTTCGAGTGGCGGACGCGCCATCGGCGGCGCGAAGGGCGCGGCCGGGCCACGTTGCGGAGCACCGGGCAAAGTGGGGGCGGCGGCGCGAGCAACTGGCGGTGCAGCTTTGGCCGGCGCAGCTGGGATGACTCGGGAAGAAGGCGCAGACGGCGCAGACGGTGAAGCCATTGCCGGAGCCCGGTTAGGCGCTGGAGTACCTGCGGCTGAAGTGACGCTGGCGGGCGCGGCTGGGGCCGGGGAAGGCGGAGGCATGATGCGCGGAATTGGGATGGAGGGCGCACCGCCCAACAAGGGCGGCCGCACGGGCATCGAGGAGCGCATCGGCGGGATCGGAATCGAAGGCGCGGCCATTACGGGCGCGGCTTTCCCAGTTTCGAGCTTGACTGGCTCATGCTTGACAGATTCGGACTTCACTGATTCAAACTTCACTGACTCGGGCTTTGCGATTTCAACCTTGGGAGGTTCTGGTTTGGCGGCTTCGGGTTTGGGGAGAGCGGGGGGCGTGGGGGGGTGACTGCGCTCGGCGACCGCTTCAGACTCGGCATGGACCGAACCCGTATCCGGACTACTAGCTGCCGCAGCCCGCCGGGCCTCTAAGCCTTCGGCGAAATGGGCACGGATCTTACCCGCTAGATCGGGCTCGATCGCGCTCGAGTGCGTCTTCTTGTCAACGACGCCGAACTCGCCAAGCGACTCGACGATCGTGCGCGATGGCACCTCGAGTTCCCGCGCGAGTTCATTTATACGAATCGTACTCATAGCATCGCGGGGTTATTGTTTGCCCGCTCTCACTGTCCTCTCGCCATCACTGGCAATACCAACCACACCAAATCTGAATCTAGCTAATCGGTTCTGTTTCAGCGTTTTTTATGGTAGCAGATTCATGTTGTAACGCTTCAACCGTTTCCAAGTTCTTCGCTTCAGGGGCGGCCTCAGGAACCTCTGATACCGCTACCGGCACGGTGTCGGCGGCTGGTTCTGGCGGCCCTGACTCTCCACTCTCAGCATTGGCTGGTACAGCTTCAGGCTCCGCTTCAGCTTCAGGGGCCTGATCGTACTGGCTATAGTAGCCATTTACGGCCATTCCGATCTTCTCGAGCCCTTCCTGATCCACGCCTTCAATCGCCAATAACTCTTCCGGCGTCATCGAACCCAGGCGTTCCACGGTGGGGACGCCGCTGTTCATCAAACTCTCCACCAGGGCGTCCGTGAGACCATGGTCCAGCAGGACGGAGATCGGTGCGCCCGAAATCGTTATGGCGTTCAGCGCGCTTTCGGCTTCCTGACGCTTTTCTTCCTCGCTCTTGATGTCGATCTTCCATCCGAGCAATTTCGCAGCCAAACGCACGTTCTGTCCGCGCTTGCCGATCGCCAAAGACAATTGCGTGTCGTCGACGATCACTTCCATTTGCTTATTTTCGACGTCCACCAGATTCACGCGGCTAATCTTGGCCGGGCTTAAGGCGTGGGTGGCAAACGAAACCGGCTCCTCGGTATATTCAATGATGTCAATCTTTTCGCCGCGCAACTCGCGGATAATCGACTGCACGCGCATGCCCTTCATGCCCACGCAAGCGCCCACCGCATCCACATCGCGATCACGGGATTGGACCGCGATCTTGGTTCGTTCGCCGGCTTCACGGGCACACGCCCGGATGACAACCGTGCCATCGTAGATCTCCGGCACTTCTTGCTCAAACAAACGCTGCACTAAGCTCGCGTCGGCGCGAGAGATCAGCACGCCCGCGTTCTTGCCCGTCTTATCGACGGCCTTAATCACCGCCCGCATGCGTTCACCTACCGAAAAGCTCTCGAGACGCGATTGCTCTTTCTTCGGAATGCGCGCTTCCGTTTTGCCCATATCGACCACCAAATCGGGGCCTTCGATACGCTTTACAACGCAGTTCACCAGTTCACCGACCCGGTCGGCAAATTCGACATATACATTTTCGCGCTCGGCCTCGCGCACTTTTTGCAGAATCACCTGTTTGGCCATCTGGGCGGCAATCCGTCCCAGCGCCTCGGTCGGCTTCGCAATCCGAATTACCGTGTCGATGGCGGC
>JAYVRS010000101.1:0-2518 GCA_043776185.1 Bryobacteraceae bacterium
ATTGTCCTGCCTAATGGTTTGGGCAAGGCAGTCCGGGTGCTCGTCATTGCCTCGGGCGACAAGATCAAGGCTGCGGAAGACGCTGGTGCCGATTTCTTCGGTGGCGATGAGATGATCGAAAAGATCCTCAAGGAAAATTGGCTCGATTACGACGTCATCGTGGCCACGCCGGACATGATGCGCGGTATGGCGCGTCTAGGCAAATTGCTCGGTCCGCGTGGCTTAATGCCCAACCCCAAAACCGGAACCGTTACCCCGGACGTCGCTACGGCAGTTCGTGAAGCCAAGGCTGGTAAAGTAGAATTCCGCGTCGACAAGACGGGCGTAATTCATGCTCCGGTAGGCAAGACGGCATTTGAGACCCCCCAGCTCTTAGAGAATGTGGCCGTGCTCATCAATGCCGTGGTGCGCGCGAAACCCGCCGCCGCCAAAGGAAAATATGTGAAGTCGATCACGCTGTGCTCGACCATGGGTCCGGGGGTGGCGCTGGATCCGGCGCCCTTCTTGATTCCGGTTAAGGCATAAGTTCCCCGGGAATTAAGGAGCAACCATGAAAGACAAAAAACAGAAAAAACAGGAATTGGATGCTTTGCGGGCCGAGCTCGAAGGCACGCGCAACCTTTTCGTTACCAGTTTCAATAAGCTCACTGTTGCCCAGGATTTCGCGCTGCGGAAAGCCGTCAAGGCGGTGGGCGGCGACTATCAGGTGGTGAAGAATACCATCGCGGAAAAAGCCAGCGAAGGCTTGGAGCATGCCCCCGCATTGAAGGGCTTAGTGGGGATGAACTCCGTGGCTTGGACGCAGGGCGATGTGGTGGCTTTAGCCAAGACGCTTACTAAGTACGCCAAAGATAACCCGGCGTTTACCTTTAAAGCGGGCGTGGTTGAGGGTCGCGTCATTGACATTCGAGAAGTCAATGAACTGGCGAACCTGCCATCGAAGGAAGAGATTTACTCCAAGTTGCTCTGGCTCATGAATGCGCCGGCGCAGCGTCTGGTAACCGTGACCAATGCTGTTGGTCGCAATTTGGCGGTCGTGGTTGACCAGGGCGTCAAAGAAAACAAGTTTCAAGCCTAAGCTCGGCATCGCCGGGTTGAAGCACTAAAAGATTACGAAGGAAGGTATAGGGAAATGGCGGACATCAACGCAATTGCAGAAAACATTCAGAGCCTGACGCTCCTTGAGGCGTCTCAGCTCGTCAAGTTGCTCGAAGAGAAGTTGGGCGTTTCAGCGGCTGCGGCCGTTGCGGCGGCTCCTTCTGGAGCAGCGGCCGCGGCTCCGGTGGTCGAGGAGAAGACCGAGTTTACGGTGGTTCTCACGGCGGCGGGCGCCAATAAGATCAATGTGATCAAGGTGGTACGCGAAGTCACCAGCCTGGGTCTCAAAGAGGCCAAGGACTTGGTCGATGGCGCTCCCAAGCCCATCAAAGAAGGCATCAGCAAGGAAGAGGCTGCCACGATTCAGAAGAAGTTCGTTGACGCGGGCGCCTCGATCGAAGTTAAGTAGCTTCATCGCTCGCCATCAGCCGATCTGCAAAATTCGGCGGCGGGCCAGTTGATTCCTCATTGCCGCATCCCGGCAATCGGTGAACCACTGGCCCGCCTTCTGCTGTTTTGTTGATTTTTGCGTCAATTGACGCGGCTGTGAGTATTCTGTTAACCTTCAGTTGACCATGACGTACTGTGTCTCCTTGTGGGCCACCCTTGTCTGCCTTTGCCGCCCTTTGCGAAACGAACCCAAATTTTCGATCTTTCCTGCCTTGGATTTCGGATTTATGCTTTCTTGCATGCCGATTTCAGTGGGCGGGATTTTGTGCGCTCCGGCGCGCTCGCAACTCGACTCAAGCACTCGCAGATGCGCCATGCGCTTTAACTGTTTTTCGGGCAGACCCTTCGAATAGCGGTGTTTCGCCCGTTTGAGCCGCCAGATGACCTTGATTAGTTAAGTGAGGAGCAAGAAAAATGCCTGAGTCGCCAACACCGGTTCTGCGGGAGCGAGTCGATTTTTCGAAAATTCATACGACGATTCCGATTCCGAATCTGATCGAGGTTCAGAAACGGTCGTATGAGAGATTTCTGCAAATGGATCTGTTGCCCGACGAGCGGGATGACATTGGTCTTCAAAGCGTCTTTCGCTCTGTATTCCCCATTACCGACTTTCGCGGCCTCAGCGAACTCGCCTTCGTTGACTATTCCATCGGGAATTGGGAGTGCAAGTGTAGTTCGCTCAAGGGGCTGAACCACCTGCGGACCGTCTGCCGCCAGTGCGGTTCCACCATTCGCACGAACCCCTTCCATTCGGGAGACGTTCTTTGCGAAGCCTGCGGCACTTTTAACAAAAACATCGTCACCTTCTGTAACCGTTGCGGCGACCCGGTTGGGCTGCAACTGAAGTACGACGTGCCGGAGTGCGAAGAGCGCGGCATGACCTACGCCGCCCCCCTCAAAGTCACCATCCGTCTCACAGTCTTCGACAAAGACGAAGCGGGCAACAAGACCGTTCGCGACATCAAGGAGC
>JAYVRS010000102.1:0-2515 GCA_043776185.1 Bryobacteraceae bacterium
ACCCTATGTGCTCGCCAGCCCCTTTGCCGGCTGGACCTCGAAGCAGTGGCCGCTGGAACACTACGCCACGCTCGCCCAGATGCTACCCTTACCGCTGGTGCTCAATGTGGCTCCGGCCCAGGCGAGTCTGGTGGCCGGCATGGGTCACGTTCATGTGTCGTCGATTGCCGGGCTCATCCACGCCACCCGGCGCGCGCAAGCGGTGGTGGGCGTCGATAGCGGCCCGCTGCATTTGGCCGCGGCATTGGGCAAACCGGGCGTCGGCCTTTTCGGGCGGACGGATCCGGCGCGCAATGGGCCCTACGGAGGCACCATCCAGGTGCTGCGTCATCCGGACGCGGTGACCAGTTACGAAAGAGGAGATACGCTCGATCCGCTGATGCGCGATCTGACGCCCGCCCAGGTATATGCCGCCATCGCGCCCCACTTGGTTCCCCAAACCCTACGCTGACGCCGTCCAAAGGCTGCGCGTCCCGCTGGGCTTCGTGCTCGTATTTACCTTCGCTTGGCTTGCCGCACCCAGCCCGGTCTCGCTGGCTATCGGCCTGCCGCTGGCCTTGCTCGGCTTGGCGCTGCGCGCTTGGGCGGCCGGGTGTCTCTACAAGAATCAGCGCCTGGCCACCGGCGGCCCTTACGCGCTGATGCGCAATCCGCTCTACGTGGGCACCCTGACCGTCGCCGCAGGGCTCGTGCTGGCCACCCGCCGCTGGGAACTGGCCCTGCTATTCGGCGCGGCTTTCTTTCTGATCTATTTCCCCACCATTGAACAAGAAGAGCAGCACCTGCGAAAGCTATTCCCCGGGGAGTTCCCCGCTTACGCCGAACGGGTTCCGTTGCTGTGGCCGCGCTGGGGCACGGGCTTCTCGGGCGAACCTTTTCGTTGGAGCCAGTATCAGCGCAACCAGGAATACAACGCCGCCGTGGGATTGCTGGGAGGGTCGCTGATCCTGGTGGCGAGATTGGTGTGGGCGGCCGGCTAAATTTCTATCTTTTGCGCATGCCGCTAACTAGCCCACGGCGTCAGCCGTGGGGCAGGCACTAACAGCTCTAAATGTGCTCCACAGCTGACGCTGTGGGCTGGTTAGCGGTCCACGAATAATTAGAAACTACCCGGTCACGATACTAGCTGACCATGTCGAGGATGGCGGCCGCGTTGGGATGGGCGTCGTCGATGCGAATGACGTCCATGCCACCGGCGCCTGAGGGCTTCCAACGCTCGAAGAAACGACCGTTGACCGCGCCTTTGAAGAACACCATCAGGGGGACCGCACAGGCGGCGGCCGCGTGGCAGCCGGCCGAGTCGTAGCCGACGTAGAGCGAGCTCTGGCGAATCAGGTCAGCGAATTGAGCGAAGCTGCCGCGGTGGAGTTCGACGCCCGGCACGCCGTCCGATGCGTGGTCAGCCCGCTCGGCCTCTTCGCCGCCGGGCCCGCGATCAAGGATGATCGGTAAACCTCGTTTAGCCAGTTTCTCCAGCAATCCGCGCTCGAATCCCTCATGCACTCGCTTGGCGGCATTCTCGCCCACACCCAGGCTCACCGTGATGAACTTACCGCCCCGCACCTTGTTGATGGGGTCGATGTAGGCTTTGGCATCCACGCCAAACGTCTCGCGAACCCAGCGGGCCGCTAACACGGGCAGCGTGTCATTCGTCTCGCCACCGTAGGCGCGGCTCTCGAAGAAGTAGTAATTCTCTTCCGGGCAAATGGGCAAAAGGCCCAATTGGCTAAACCGGCTATCCGGGTCAACCACGATGCCCGTCTTCAGATTCATGCGCTCCATTAGGTTCTCGTACATGGGTGCGCCGCGCTTGAAGGGCATCGGATAGAAGCCGACCCGGGAGTCGCCTTCAAAGAGCTCGTAAGACTTCCGGTCGCCAATCAGCCACACGGTCGCATTCCGGAAGCGGCGTTTCAGGCCGTCCATCATCACGCTGGTGACGGCGATGTCGGCACCTAGAGTGACTCGCGACAGCACGTACACGTCGCGCACCGCGTCGGGATTCTTGCCTGGGTAGATGCGAGGCCGGCGCACGCGGCGATAGCGATCAATCAGGTCTTTTTCGTTGAGGTCGCGCGTTTCTTCGGAGAGCACCCAGGCAAACATGTCGGCGTAAACTTCGCACAAGCGCGGCTCGAAACGGTCGGCGAGCCCTTCGGCCACCACGCGAATCAGCGACCGGTCGCTGCGAATCGCATTGACGTCCTCTTTTGACCAACCGCGTCCAGCCACGCATTGCTCAAGCACATGTTCGGCGACAGGGTTAGATACGGGGTTAGTTAAGGTACTTGCCAACGAGCAACTCCAACTTCTGCTTGGTCTTAGCGGGGATGGTCTTCGGATCGGTAAGCAGCGCGTGGGCCAATGCCTTGGAGCATTTGCAGGTCCGGTAGCGTTCGGTGTCCAGCCGCTCGACCACATGCTGCACCAGCTTGGTGGCGTTGGCGGCATTCTTGGTGAGGTTGGCGATGATGTCGGCCACGGTGACGGCGTCGTGCTCTTCGTGCCAGCAATC
>JAYVRS010000103.1:0-8266 GCA_043776185.1 Bryobacteraceae bacterium
GGGGAAACAAGGATTTTGGTGGCCCGAGCCGGCTGTAGATTGTGTTTTCAATGAGTTACAGAGAATCGAAACGTTGTGACCAAAATGGGGGCGTCGGGGTAAAGGCCGCTGCGCTGGTGGGGGACTTACGAGGACGGCCGAGTGGTTGAGCGCGGAGCCGGATCTGGTGGGTGCGATCGAGGTCTTCGATGAAGGCGTCGGAACCGAGAGCAGAGTCCTGGCGAGTGGCCCGGCGGAGGTCGGCGGCTTCGCGGCGAGTGAGCGTAGCGAGGCTCTCCTGCCAACTGCGGGCGTTGGCCAGCGTTGCTGGAATTGGTCGACGTCCAGCCAGCCAGGGGCCTTGACGCGCCCGAGATGGGCGGGGGCGGACGACCACGCGCAGGCACCGGCGGAGCGGGCCAGGTGAGCACGGACGGCATTCAACTCAACGTAACGGAGAGCAGTTTGCCAATGGGCGTCGTCCAGAACGCAAGAGTAGAAACGGTGCTGCCAAACGTGGCCAATGGAGCAACGGGTGGTGCGTTGCGTGGCATTGCGGTAGGTGGCGTATTGGCCATTCAGATCCATCATGAAGAGCGAGATGGCGTCGGTCCGGTCGCCGACGGCGACCAGGTGGAAGTGATTGGTCATCAAGGTGTAGGCGGCGACCCGAACTTGGCGCTCTTCGCTGAGCGTGCCGAGCAAGTTGAGAAAATGATGGCGGTCCTGGTCGGCGGCAAATACGGCTTGTTTGTTGTTGCCGCATTGGGTGAGATGAAGCCAGTAACCGGGTGGCGCGAAGCGAAGTCTGCGTGGCATTTTGCCCTCCGTTTATAAGTGTGTTTTGGAAAGGAAAATTCTCACTTATTTTGCAAAAAATGCGTTCTGGCGGCGGTTTTGTGCAGGAGGAAATCGGCAAGTAGTTGATTTGAGGGAAGTTGCGACAAAAATGTACCACCCCGTGTGGATGCCCGTGGATGGCCCTGTTTCCAAATTTTCACTCCGACAGACTCCCGTGGATGGCCCTGTTTCCCAGCGATTGACACCAGCGATTACTATGCGAGCGTCACAACCCAGCAAAAACGCCCAGACCGCAATGGCGCCCAGCGCCGATGATCAATGGTCCGGCCATCGGGTGCTCGAATGTAACCCGCAGGTGGACCGCCGTCAACCCTTCGAGGTGGCCCGGTCGAAAGTACCCGGTCGTGCGGTCGTTAGGCTTATACGCAGTCAGGCAATTGTTGAAGTTGGGCAGCGCACTCCACGTAAATTCACAGCCCTGCTCGATGCCACTCTGCGCTAACGCGCGTTCGATCAACTTAATGGTCTTCTCCGGTTTGCGGTCATCATGGCCGGGAAGAATTACGGGCGTGACACTGGCCCAAATCTTGGAAATGCCCAGGTATTGTCGGGTAACGCCGTCTGATCGCAAGCTGTCCAGAATCGGCCGGTCACCGTCATCTTCCGGTTGGAGGTGCTCGCCGTCCAACTGGCTGGCGAGATGGCGAAGCTCAGCCTCGCTGCCAAGCGGGGCGACAATCATCACCCGCCGAATCATCGCGTCGGCATGCTGGTGGCCCAGAGTAGGGAGTGGAACGTAAGAGAACTGTTGATGGTCGGCGTCGCCTTGCGGCTTCATGCCTCTCACGAAGGACCTAACCCATTCCTCCCCTTTTCCTTCGGGTGGAAATAGCTTCATCGTCTTGATAGCAGCGCATCGTGTCATGCCCGCGATGTGTATTAGTTTGGCATGCGGATAACTGTAGGAATCGCCGGTAGCCTTTTGCAGCGCAAAAACAACGTACGGTCGGCCAATGGGCTCCTCCGCACTCACGTAGGGGACAAAATCAAAGACCTTCGGCTTTTCCACGATTCGCAATGGCTTGCCGTGCTCAATCCGATTGAGAGCCGATTCGTGTGCACGCACTAAATCCATCATCGATCCTCCTATCGGAATTCGTCGCCGACCATCTTCACGAAAAGACCCTGGTTTTGGAAACCATCGAATGCCTTCGAGACCTCTGACTGCTTCATCAGCAAGCATCCGGCCATCCCCATAAGCCATGTCGATCCCCCAGCCGAAGCAACTAAGTAAGTGTGCCGCACGGATGATTCCTGGCGCTTCCGGCACGCCTTCGCCAATGGGCCATAAGTAGTGGATCTCGGGCGCACCAAGCAGGATGGTCGGCCGCGAAGTCTTCGCTGTCAGCCGTTTTTGCCGGTCCGGTACCTTGTCGCCGTCGTTGTTGGGTACGAATCGCTTGATGACTTGACCATTGCACGCGCGGGGCGCGATGATCAGGGGCGCTGGGCGCGATTCAAGCCACTCCAGCGACTTGCGTAACTCGGAATCAAGTTCGCCATGGCGGGCGACTCCCGCAACCAAGGCCTGGAACAACCGAAACGGCGAAGGTGGCCATTCAGGAGGCCCTTCCCGGTTCAGCAAGCCGTGGTAACGGTCGTCCATCCAGCGAACGGTGATACAGAGATGCGTCATTCGCTCTTCGTAGACTGCTTCTTCTTTTCCGCAGCAGCAGCTTCATCCGCAATCGCCTTTGCTGGATGCTTCGTCTTGGCAAGTTTCTTACGTACTTTCTTATCGATTGCCAACCACTTGTCCGCAGTTTCCGTGTCAAATATGTCAGGTTCTGAAGGCGATATGACTTTTACGCCATCATTAGATGCTTTGATTGTCTCTTGGGCGAATGAGACTGCGACATCATGGGTAAAATCTGCGAACGGAGAAACTTCTTCCCTGGCGTCGAACCGTACGACCTGCCAATTGCCGCCGTAATCCGCTTCGGTCGCGGCGCACAGCAGGCAGCCTTCGCGCAGATTGAAACAATTCTGGTCACGATAAGAAAGCGCGACGAGGGAAAGCCCGAGTAAGTATCGTCTAGTGGGCAGGTCGTCCGTGAGTACCCTCAATGCGACCAAATTGATGACTGCTTCCTGATATATTCCGCCTTTGACTGATACGCCGCCATGAGTTCCAGTCGCGGGCGAATATTTAAATCCTTCCTGAGAAAGAGGATTTAATTTCCCAGCGCCCTTGTCCAAAGTCGGATTGATAACCTCGCTCCCCGTGTAATCATAGGACGCCCGATACAGCGCGGAACGCTTAGCCTCTGTTACGTTGTATGCACGGATTACTGATCGCACGATCCTTTGAATCTTGGCGCCAGTGGCCCGAGAATCCCACACCCCGAAAACAAGCGACGTAGGAGCAATCTGTAGCAATTGGGTACAGTCTCGTTTTGCCTGATACAGTTTGAAGGCTTCGGAAAGCTTAGGGCCATAGTTTTTTGAGAAGCGTATCACGGCGTCGGCGGCGCGATGACCGGCGTCGAGCAAATTGACCTCGTCATCGCCCTTCATCTGGACTCTAATCTGTGGAACGAGCGCTGAGTAGGGCTCTTGCTTGAAGATCGGTTCGATACGGTTTGCCTGAGATCCGATACTGTCAATCAGGCAAACATTGCGCCGTGGGTCATCTGGCAAAAGATCGATCTGATAGCCGCCGCCCCCGTCGTCATCGTCGTCGGCCGATTCACTTTGGGCGAAGGTGGGTGGGAATATCCACGCACCTTCGCCTTCCACCGATTGGAGTTTGCGTTTCAGGACGACAGCGGCAGGGCCATCATCCTTTAGCAAGCTATCAAATCGATCAATAGAAATCTCAGGCATTTTTGCTCCTTTTGCGCGTAGCGCGCGAATAGCTCTTGTGTTTTCGCTGGTCTGTTCGGAAGAAGTTGTCAAACGTAAAAACAAATGAACCTGGGATGGAGACCATGCCACACACCACCGGTCCAATTACATTGATGGGCAGCCGGACTGTCCAAACCGTATAAGTCGATCGATTCGGCTCCTTCTCCGGTGCCGGGCGGCAGCGTTGCAGGCCGACAAAGCACATTGCCTCAACCGCAGGGAAGCAGCAAGACTCGAAATGGTGCTTGTCTGGCGAGAAACCGGAATCAAGCGGATGGGCGTTCGAGCCACGACGGCAATCGAAATAGAAGGGCTCTCTCTTCTTACCCTTCTTTGCTGGTTTTCCGGGGTCCGCTGATGCCAATGGGTCGAACACTGCCTTTGCGTCATTCAGTGGGTCTGGTTTCGCTGCGTCGATTTCTTTGAGCATCGCGTTAAGAATCAATCGTTCTTTCATCGAGCCGGCCCAAGGCTTGATCGATTTGTCCGACCACCAATCGAGAACAATCTGTATGGGGGATTGTATGATTATCGGTTCGAACGCGGAGTCATCCTCGTCTTCCTCAGATCCCTCCGAGTCGTCTTTGGTGTTTCCCACCTCGAAATACAGCGCTCTTGCCCTATCAAGAAGTCTCCAGAGCGTGGGGGCATCCGCTTGCGAGTCTGATGCAGCAATTTGAAACGTGGATGATGGTGGATCGCCTTCAAACCATGCTTGCGCTCCCGGCCAAAGGCGGTCGGCCAATTCGAACAATCCGCAGCAGGCGAAGAACTGTCCCGGGTTGGCTAGGTCAACGGGGATGCTGATGCTCGATGCATTGTTGGTCATGCTTGCCCGCCTTTATCTACTGAGGCCATCGCATCCGCACAACGCAACAGATTCTCAAACCAAGCAAGCTGCCAATAGCCGTATTGCCGTTGAAGGCGCGCGAACCGGCGGACAGTGTCGAGGGCAATCTGCGGGGATTTGGCTTGGGCGCATGGATCAAATCCGCCTTTCGGAAAATGTGGCCGGCCTCGCCCGTGGTGAGCCGCGATGAGATGCATCGCCAGTTCGAAAACATCATCGGCAATCGTCCCTTGGTGTTTGTCCGCGAATTCGCACAGCGAGCCGAACTCGTGACGGTAGCCGCCCCTGATGGGGCCCATGGAGCCGCCTGACTTCCCCAAGGCGTCCTCGCCGACCTTGCCCCCAACAGCGTCTTGCCAGCGTTCACGGTTCTTACCATGATCGTGCCATTCTGCGGCCAACGCGAACGCTTCGCGGACGGTCTGGGATAACGGAAGCCGCCCGGCGATTTCGCTGGCGAATTTCTCGACCCAGCCAACGTGACATTTGAGACTCTGCGCTAGCGTGCCATACTCAGGCCGTTCCCGCTTAGGGACATAGCTGATCAGTTGCTGAAGGTTATCTTCATCCCTCGACAAATCTAAAGTGAATCGAGCCAACTTAGTCAAATCTGGTGGGGCAGCACGGCACAGCGGCGTTTCCGCCTCAACTCCATCCCTAACCGTTCGTAGACAACGATGTCTTTCTCGACCGGGAGCGATATCGGCGACGTCTGAACCGCATTGCCTATCTTGACAATCGTCCGAGGATTTTTCTTGAGCGGGAGCCTTTTCGTCGAGTAACCCGTGGTGCCGTTGGATTCCGCCAAACGATGCGGGCAGGATAATGTCGGCGCCGAGAATTGAGTCGGGCCGTTTTCGCTCTAACTCATCCACGAGGCTCGTGATTGTGAGAGTCTGAAGTCCAGCGCGATCTACGATACACCGCTTATTCGCGAGTGCCGTACGCGTCGCGTCTGTGAGGAATCCCCAGCGGCTCCGAATCCACTCTTGCGCCACCCGGGTCGGAACTGACAGCGTCTCGTGGGGCAGCACGCGATGGGCGTCAAACCACTCTTCGAGATCGGATATATCCAGTTCGTCGAAGCCTTCCAGATCCAATTCGGCGCGCCAAGCGATCGTTGTATGGGGCTCGTCATCGGTCAGTCCCCTGAGCCACGGAGCGACCGGCGGCCGGCCAGGCATTCGCCCGGTGATAGTGGTCATTGACCATGCGTCAAGGAGAATATCTGTCAACTCGACCATATCCGGCTTGGGCGACAAGGCCCCCTCCAACTGCTCCTTGGGTAACGATTTCTTCAATTCAACAATCGAACGGGGGCTCGCGTCGCGCGCGCTCACGTCGTTCGGTGCAAGTTGATGGAGGCAGCTGAGGGCTTTCGCCTTCGCAGCCTCCCAGTCCGATAACTTCCCCGGCGCTTTCGACTTCTTTGCAGTGTCTTCAACCTTGGGCACGAAGACCCGAATTTCTGCATCGCCATCGCCACGTCGATTCACGCGGCCCAAGCGCTGAATCATTGAATCGAGTGGAGCGGCGTCACAGACCATATGGTCGGCGTTCAAGTCAAAGCCCACTTCACCGGCACTCGTGGAGACGAGGACGGCATGATCCTTGCTAGGCCGGTCCTCTAGTTGCTCCTCGCCATCCAGGAATCTCAACATCACTGGCTTTTTGAGCAGTTCGTCGCGCTCCAATCCCCGCATCGTGCCGGTGAGAACTTCAACATGGCTCTCACCCAGTTTTTTGCGAATCGCTTTGGCGATCTTACCGGCTTCGTCGGGACTCTGGACGAACACCACAATCCGAGCTTTGTCCTTGGCGAGGCCAACGGCAATGTTTACGATGGACTCTCAGAGCTTGTCCTTGTCGACAGGCGGCTCCAGGAAGAGCCGCTTCCTTGCCTCATATCGCCGGACGATCGGATTTGTTTCGCGATCCCCTTCAAGGTCGGTGGATACGAGCTCAAATGGCACTACGCCATCGTGCTCAGCCGCCACACCGCTCGTTGTGGCCGACATACACATCACCCGCATCGGCGCGCCCTTACCCAGTTGGTATTCGCCCCGGTCACTTAGAGCACGGATCAACTTCTCGAACGGCGTGGATAAGTGCGCCTCGTCCAACACTAACAGCGTGTCCTGGCCAAGCATCCCGGCATCCAGGGGGCGCTGCTTGTAGGAAGATCGATAGCCGCTGAACAACAAGCGGCTGCCAATCATATCCACCGTTCCAATGATGATGGCCGGTCGTGAGGGATCCGTGGTCCAGTCGCGGTTATCAGCGAATTGGCCCCGGAGCGTACTCACGGAAAGCCAGTCTTCGGCCATGCCCAGTTTAGGCAGGTTGCCCTGGATGCGCTCGGCAATGCTGGTCGCCTGATCCACTACCGTGCGGCGATCTACGACGTAGACTAGTCGGGTCGGTAGGCGAGGCTTCTTTTCTGCGATTTGATGCCGCAATGCGAGCATCCATAAATTGATAATACTCGTCTTTCCTATGCCCGTCGGAAGATCGCAGACCTTCGGGATTTTGTTCTGGCAAAGCTCCTCGAACATCCTGAATTGCCATTTCAGAGGGGTCGGGCCCTGCTTGGACGCGTGCCCATTGAGAGTTTGGAAATCTGCCGAAAATTGGTTCTCAAAATCCATCTAATCAGGCCTAGACAAATCGGTTTCGTTAAGTTGAATTAGTATTACACAAAGAACGTTCCGTCGGATGAAGCAGGCGAAATGGACCGTGCTACGAACTTCGGCGCGTCGGGGCGGGATGAACGTGGCGTGCGACTCGGTGTGGTTCGGAAAGCCGGGTCAACCCCACCAAAGCGCCCACCCGAACAGCAAAGGGTAAGCTAAATTAGAAGAAAGGCAACTACCATGACCATCTCGCTGCAAATCCCCGACGAACTGGCCATCCAAGCCGCCCGGCGAGGCATGGATATCGCCGAGTATATTGAGCAGATCCTCGTAGAAGCGGCGACCGCCAAACCGTCGCTGCCCCCTTCCCCCCGGTTGACGAAAGAGGAGTTGGCCGAGTGTTTTGCCACCCTCGGCCAATTCTCCGGCCAGATCCCGGATCTCCCGGACTCGACTTTCACGCGCGAAGAGATCTACGCCGATCATGATTGACCTTGCCGGCGCTTGGTTCATTGACACCAACGTCCTGCTTCGATCGTCCCGTCTGCCCGAACATGCCGTGATGTACCACGCCGTTGAGCACCTGAGGCAATCGGGGCGGAACCTCTATGCCACCCCGCAAGTCATCGCTGAATATTGGAACGTCTCCACCCGCCCGGTAGACAAGGTTTCCTTGGAGGTTCGCCAGATTGAGCGGTTTCTCACGATTCTTCCCGAAACGCTTGAGGTCTTCGAGGAATGGAAGCGACTCGTCAGCGCCCACGAAGTACGCGGCGTTCAAGTCCACGACGCCCGCTTGGCCGCCAACATGCGCGTACACGGCGTCGCGAACCTGCTCACCCTAAACGGGGCTGACTTCCGCCGCTTCCCCGGCATTGTCCCCGTGAAACCCGCTGAACTCTCCTGAACCCATGCGATCCGCCTACCTCATCTGCTACGACATCTGCGACGACAAACGCCTCCGCCTCGTCTTCCGCACCATGCGCGCCTGGGGCGACCATCTCCAATTTTCTGTCTTCGAATGCCAACTCAACTCCGGCGAACTGGCGCGGCTTCGCGCCGAACTTGCCGGAATCATCCACCACACGGAGGACCA
>JAYVRS010000104.1:0-2513 GCA_043776185.1 Bryobacteraceae bacterium
GATCGCTGAATTGCGGCGCAGCGCGGCGGTGGAAGACGACGCGTCGATCGAGCAGATCAAGCGCATTTTCAAATTGGGCGGAAAATCGTAAATGCTGGTAATTGGCTCACGTGGTTCGCAACTGGCCCTGTGGCAGGCCAACTACATTCAACGACGCCTCGCCGAACACGGCATCGAAGCGCGAATTGAGATCATTCAAACTACCGGAGATCGCATCACGAACGTGCCGCTCTCGACACTCGGCGCGATGACCTCTACTAAAGGGCTCTTTACGAAGGAACTGGAGGAGGCCTTGCTGGACGGCCGCATCCACTTGGCGGTCCATTCACTGAAGGACATGCCCACCGATCTGCCGGCGGGTTTGCGACTGGCGGCCATTCCGGCGCGCGAGGATGTGCGCGACGCCGTTATCGGAAAAACGCTCGATCAACTGCCGAAAGGGGCGCGCGTGGGTACGTCGGCGTTGCGCCGCCAAGCGCAGTTACACGCCCTGCGGCCCGACTTGATCATCGAGTCCATTCGGGGCAACGTCGACACGCGATTGCGCAAGCTCGACGAAGGTCAATTTGACGCCATCCTGTTGGCCGCGGCCGGCCTGCGGCGGCTGGGCTGGGGCGACCGCATTTCGCAGTTTCTTTCGGTGGAAGAGATGTGTCCAGCCGCCGGACAAGGCGCGCTCGCCATTGAAACTACTGACGAGTTTCACCAAGTCGATCTGCTGGACGACGCGCCAGCCCGAGCCGCCATCACCGCCGAGCGCTCACTGTTACGCACGCTGGGTGGCGGCTGTCAGGTGCCCATCGGCGCCCATGCCACCATCTCCGGCAGCCAACTCCATCTGCGGGCCGTTGTGGCCAGCGCCGACGGAGCCGTCATCATCCGGCAGGAAGGCAGCGGCACTACGGCCCAGGCCGCCGATGTGGGCGCGCGCTTGGCTGAAGGCCTCATTGCAAATGGCGCTCGCGAGATTCTGGACGATGCCGGCGCTTGACAGGCCATTAAGTGGGCAGCTGGTCGTCGTCACCCGTGCCCCCCACCAGAGCCAGGCCTTCATCCACCTGCTGGAAAACTTGGGAGCGCGGGTGGCCCATTTTCCCGTGATCGCTATTGCCCCGCCCGTCGACTGGGGCCCCGCCGACCAAGCGATTCGTACGCTCGAAAATTATGACTGGCTGATCTTCACGTCCGCCAACGCCGTCGACGCATTCTTCGATCGGGCCAGCCCCCAACACCTCAAAAACCTCTTCGCCCGCATCGCCGTCGTAGGACCCGCCACGGCCCAGGCTCTCGAGAAGCGCCACCGGACCGCAGACTTGATGGCCGATAACCACGTCGCCGAAGGCCTGATCGCCGCCTTCGCCCGCATGGAAGTGAACCGTCTGCACATCCTGCTGCCCCGCGCGGCCGCCGCGCGCGATGTTTTGCCCGATGCCCTGGGCGAGCGCGGGGCCGCAGTTGACGTGGTGGAGGTCTACCGGAATATGCTTCCCCCCATCACTCAGTCGTTTCCACGCGATCCCGCATGGATTACTTTCACCTCAGCCTCCACCGTCAAGAATCTGCTGGGCTTAGTGCCTCGCGAGCAATGGGAACACGTCAAACTCGCCTCGATTGGTCCGGAAACCTCCGCCGCGTTGCGCCAGCATCAGTTGCGCGTCGCCGTGGAAGCCAAGCCTTCCACTCAGGAGGCCTTAGCCGCGGCCATCGCCTTGTGGGAGAATAGCGCTCAATGATCAAAGTCCGTTTGGCCGGCCCCGGCGATGCGCCGTTACTCGCCCAATTCAACCGTCAGATGGCCATGGAAACCGAGCAAAAGGTGCTGGACTTGGGCACCATCACGGCCGGTGTCGAAAGCCTGCTCGCTCAACCGGCCTATGGCTTCTATGTGATCGCCGAACGCGGTGCCGAAGTGGCGGGTTGCCTGATGATTACTTACGAGTGGACGGATTGGCGCAACGGCGTCTTTTGGTGGATTCAATCGGTCTACGTCACCGAAGCTCACCGCCGTCAGGGCGTCTTCCGCCACCTGCACGACGACGTCCGGCGTCGCGCGCGAGCCGCTAAGAATGTGCGGGGCTTCCGCCTGTACGTCGAAAGCCACAATGCCGCCGCCCAGGCCACCTATCGCGGCCTCGGGTTCACGAATACCGGCTATTTGATGTTGGAGAGTCCCCTGTGAATTTGACCCGTCCGTCCGTCTTATATAGCCTAACCGGGGCCGCGGTATTTATGGTCTCGCTTGCATTTCTTTGGAACCTGGTAGGGGACTGTATGCATTTATCGCTCGACGAGGGCATCTATCTCGAAGGCGGCGAGCGCTTGCTAGAAGGCCAAGTACCCTATCGCGACTTTTTTGCCTTCACTGGACCCATGATCTACTGGCTGCAAGCCGTCCTCGAACATACTTTCGGGCGAAACATGCCCTTTCTGCGACTCACCGCCACCGCCTCGCTGGCGCTGATGACGCTGGTGGTCTTCGCCATCACTTCTCGGCTCACCGATTGGGGCTATGG
>JAYVRS010000105.1:0-8257 GCA_043776185.1 Bryobacteraceae bacterium
CATTCCTTTCCTTACGGTCAGGTTAGTCAAGTGGCACAATTCATTCGCCTCCAACAGAACCCCGACCGTTAGGGGGGGAATTTCCGCAGAGCAAAAAGAACTTTTTGACGCGGTCTGCACTATTGTAGGGAGCCGTATTTTCTAACCTCTCTCTTAGGCCGCTTACTAGCCCACAGTGTCAGCCGTGGGGTAAGAACAGCTTTAAGATGCGCCCCACAGCTTACGCTGTGGGCTAATTGGGCGAGTGAATCATCCGCTCGAAAACACGTGATATATCACACCGTCGAAGCACTAGAACGCTTGGCCGATGCTGAAAAAGAAGCCGCCGCGCGATTCACCCGGACGGCGGTCGAGCTTGAAGCCATAGTCTAAGCGAATCAAGAAATAAGGGGTGCGAATTCGCAGCCCGGCGCCTGCCGCCTTTCGTAAGTCACCAAAGGAGAAGTCGGTAGCGCGGCGGTATGCATTCCCGACGTCCACAAAGCCCACGCCGTCGAAGACACTGGCCACGGGAAACCGGAGCTCATTATTGATCAATACGACCGCGTTGCCCCCCGCGGGCTCGCCGAGAAAGTCCTTGGGGCCCAGCGTGTTCTGGGCGAACCCGCGCAGCGTGGTGCCGCCGCCGGCAAAAAACCGTTCGCTGATCACAAGTTCCTGCCCGCCGAGTCCACGGGCCAGCCCCAGACGGGCCGCACCGGCGTAAACGAGTCTGGGTTTCTTTACCCCGCCGCTCATGGGAATCTCGGTCGGCTTGGCCAGCGCAATGTATTTGAAATACTGCGCGTAGTAGCGAACGAAGCGTACGTCGGAGCCCAGCAATTCCGGTGCCCACTCAAAAGCGTGCGAAAGAAACGAGCCCTTAGTCGCATCGAGCACGTCGTCCCGCGACTCGCGGTTCATCGTAAAAGTTAATGGTGCCACTCGCAACGTGACGTCAAATGGCAAGAACTCGTCAGGAGTCTTCTCGTAAGTATGCACCCGCTCCAAGCGATAACCGTAGTTCAGTAAATACCGTTTCTTAAATCGCATCTCCTGTTGCATGCTGACGCCGGCGCGGTCAGTGATGAACGTCGGCAAGAGTGAGCGGTTCACAAACCCCGAAAAGATAGTTTGCACGGGGAATCGTCGCAACAGGGGTTGGCTAAAGAAGACGCGCCCTTCGCGAAAGTCGCCGTCATAGCGCAATCGCCCGCCGATGGCCCGCGCCGAGCCCAAGGAGTTACGATTGGTGAAGTCCACAATCGCGCCGGGTCCACGATCAGTGTCGAAATAGGCCCCGTAACGTAGATCGAAAGGCTGCACCTCGCGCAGCTTCGCTTTCAGTAAGATCGGCTTGATCCCTGCTTGACTCACATCGCCAGTCGGCACGCGTTCTAAATCGACCAAAGAATAGGCGCCGGTGCTGTATAGGTTCCGCCGTGACTCAGTTAGTTTTGCGGGTTGCAGAGCCTCACCCACTTTTAACGCCAACTGGCTGCGCACCAGATTCTCGTTCGTTGCATCGTTGCCCGAGATCTCGATCTTCTGCACCACCTCTTTGGGCCCCTCGGTGATCCGGTAAGTAACATCTACTTTTCCCGGCTGGCGTTCAACGCTGGTCTCTACCAGCGCCTCATGATAGCCCGCCGCGTAGTAGATTTCTCGCAACTGATCGATGGAAACCTTTCTCAACGGCAACTGATAAGGCTGGTCCGCCTTTAATTCAGATAGCTTGACGAGCTGCTCGGTTTTCATGGTCGTGTTCCCGACAAACGTCACCGAACCGACCTGATACCGTGGACCTTCCATGACCGCCACCCGCACCGTCGCTTTACCGCCTGAAAACTCCGCTTGCGGGCTTTTCACTAAGGCATCCAGATAGCCACGCTCGCGATAATAGTTTTGCAGCAAGTCCCGCACTTTCGGCGCATCCAGGTACAAGGCGGCGCGGAGCTCGCGCCGCTTCAAAAGCTTCTGTAGCTCGCGAGCTTTGATGCCGTTCGCGCCCGGAAACTCCAGCCGCGCCGAGCCATATTTCACGCCGGGCCTGATGTCGAAAGTGACCAGCTTGCGCTCGATGACGGTGACCTTCGGCTCAATGCCGGCCTCCAGGTATCCACTTTCGATCAAGGATGTTTTCAAAGCGCGGCTGGCATCGTCGACGCGCTGCGCGTCAAATACGCCGTCGCTCCAGATTTGACGCACCTGCTTCCGCAACTTACGGCTGGGATGCCAACCCTCGTAAGCGAACGCCAACGAAGGGCCCGCGTCAATGTCCAGGGCTAAATCAACAGACTTCTCTTTGATTTCGCGCCGCACCCGCACTCGCGCTTCGAGTAAGTTCGCGTCGCGGTAGAGTTTCTCCAACCGGTCGAGCCCCTTGCGAACTTCAAAGAAATCGTAGGGCCGGCCCGACTTATTTTTGAACTTTTCCCGGAGGGTCTTTTCCGCAATGACGGCAGTGGATGGCATCACTACCAACCCGATCACCATTTTGCCACGGCCTTTGGCAGATGCTGAGGGGAGCTTTTCACCGCCAAAACGTAAGTCGTGCCGAAACTCAAAACGATAAGTATTGTCGATCTGCTTCACGCCGCGAGTGGTGAACCGCTTAGTAATATCGTACTCCGCCACATAAATCTGGTCGCCCCCATTGGCCAGGTTCATGGAGTAAATCAGCCGGGCCGCCGGCGAAAGATCCTGCCCGATGGTAAGTCGCGCCGTGGGGTTACTTTCATTCGCGATTAGATCGGGTTCCACTCGCACGGTGCTCAGCCCGGTGGCGCGTTCCAGTTGCCGGGTAAACCGGCTACCAAAGCTACCGGCAAAATAGGAAAGTGCCTGCCGGCTGGCAAGCGTAGCCGTATCGGCGTTCTTATACTCTTCGGGAGACTTTCCCGTAATCAGCATGGCCAAAATGTCTTGCTCAGGCAGCGGAGGGTCGGACGAGAGAGTGGTGGAAACCTTCTCGGAGCCTCCACCCGCGACGAGCAACGAAATATCGTGGCTGGCTACCTTGGTCCGCGCCAGGATGTCTAGCGTAGGCTCGATCTTCTGATCGTTAGTAAACGTGATCACGCCACGCTCGACGGCGTACGAACGCTCTGAGAAGTAAAGCTCGCCGCCTTCTTCGAGAGTGATACGCCCCAGCAGCGCCGGTTCGTAGTAAGTTCCGGCTAAACGCAGATCCAAGTTGACACCCGCCTTGGCCAAGTTGTTCTTCACTAACAAGGGTGACTCGGATCTAACGCTCACATTGAATTGCGTCCGCTCAAGGTAACGGTTACGCTCTTCAAAGAAATCATCGGGTGCAGAGCTATTCAGCATCGAGAGCAAGTTGCCTTCGACCGTCACTAACTCACGAAACGAACCTTCCTGGACGGCCACGCTACCGCTGAGCAGATTCTGCTTGAGGGTCAACGCGGCGTTGGACAGCGTGCGGATTCCGTAAGGGTAATCGAGATAGACGTTTTTGGCATTGAGCGCCAAGTTGATGTCGCGCGCCTCACCACCCGTGAAACGTAGGCCGCCCTTAACCTCCACCGCGCCCCCGTTGAGTACCCCATCAAAACGAGCGATAGTTACTTGCTCCCCCGTTAAATCAATCCGCGCATTGACGTTGTCGGCGGCGATGCGCGGCTGAGCCAAGAGTAACTGGGCGTCTGTAAGTTCGATAAAGCCGGCCGCTTGCAGCGCGCGCGCCGGGCCGTAAACTGAGAGCTGTATGCGGGCGGGACCGCGCATGCGTGCCGGAGCGATCAGCGTCGAGAGCACCCCGGTCTCGATGTTGCCCGCTAAGCGCAGGGCAATCGGATAATCGCCCAACAGACTGGCCCTTCCGCGCAAGGCTAAGTCCGTGCCCGGTCCACTGAGCGTTAAACTCTCAATTCGCGCGAAGCCATCCGCGACGGCGACGGCCGACTGCCCGGTCTGCTGCAGCGTGATATCGCCCACGCGGAGCCGCATCTCGTCGAGCGTGGCTCGTGCTGTAATGGCGGCAATCTCAACCTTGGACGATTCCGCCTCAACGTGCAAGGCAACCGTGCCGCTGGTGTTGGCGGGAATGCCCTCAATGGCTGAGATATCCAAACCCTTAGCATCGAGAACTAACTTCGCCGGGCCGGAGCTACGGGGAAATTCAATTGGTAATCCAGCTGGTAGTAACCCCAGCGGAAACTCGCCGGTCGCAGTTACGAGAGCTTTCGCCCAAGTACCACTAAAACCGTCGAGTAATAGCGAACCGTCTTTCAACCGCGCCTCCAACTGTAAGTTCGACATTGTGTCGACGGTGCCGTTGCGCAGCGCAAGGGTCGCGGTGGGTTCGATGCGTTGCAGATTGCCGCGTGCCTCGCCAATTACTATGATCTGGCCGCTGGCTTTTGTCGCCGGTTGCCAATTGGGAATGAGCCGGGGCAAACTCTCAAGAGCTAACTCCCCATTAACTCGCATGACGCCTTGGGTGGACTTCGGATCGAGCGGCAGACTTCCGTCGAGTAACAGCTTGGAGCCTGCGGCAAGCAGTTGAAGCGGTTTCAGCGTAAATATACCGTTGGTGAAATCCGCCAGTAGCGGGCCTTGGATGGTGACAGCTTCGGTGTTCCACTTGACGCCCAAGGGCTCCGCCGTGAGAGACGCGGAACCGCTTTGCCAATGGTCAAGTTCGCCTTGGCCGCTCATGGTTGCGCGGATAGTTCCCGTGAGCGGTACCCGAAGATCAAGAGGAAGCGCGTTGGCCTGCAGGGTGAATTTGGCGGCGTGCGGGGCATCGATGCGGATTTGGCCGGCGGCGGTGGTGTCGTATTTGGGCGCGCTCGCCTGGATGTCGGCGGCGTGATCTTTTATGATCGCGGCAAGTTTCACTTGGCCATAGTCGGGGCGGGTGGCAGTTAGTTGCAGTTCGAGTTGCGGATTGGCCGCCGTCCCGGTTCCCTTGGCGGTGAAAGCGACGGTGCCATAGCTCAGAATCATCGCGGGCGCTTGAGCCTCTAGGGTGTAACTGCCCGTATCAACTTGGTAGGTGCCGGTGGCGGTGAGACCCTTATTAGGAAGCCGCATTTCGCTGACGCGGAGTGAGTTGCCGTCTAGGTTCGCTTTCGCTTCGAGCTTGCCCAGAGATTCGTTCGCCGCGACTAGGTCTGAACCATCAAGGGAAATGGACGCGGTGGGTTGACCCACGGTGCCACCAACCCGCATCTCGGCATTTACCGCTCCCGTGATTGGCCAAGTTACTAACTTCTCGATTCGCCCGTTCGCCGTGTGTCCGGTGAAATCCAACGCATTGTTCGAAAGGTTTAGTGTGCCATCGGCTAGCAGCGATTGGCCCTTCCACTGGACGTCGAGTCCAGTAACGGTGACAAGTTGGTTGGTGTAGGTGAGGTTCGAGTTCAGGCGAGCGGCCTTTACTTGACCGACATCTAAGTTTTCGACGCCCACTGCGGCTTCCAAAGTAGGAGAGGCGAGGGTGCCGCCCAGCGTACCCTGAAGGGCGGCGCGTCCATCGAGACCGTCGATAACTATGTTCTTCGAGAGCAGGCGATTTGTCTGGCGCAGCACTTGAGCCAAGCTATTCGAACCGGCCGTAACGGTCCCGCTCAGGTTTCGACGGCCATTGAGATAGACCACACCTGAGACTTCGGCTCCGGCAGCCGCGAGGGAATGGATATCGGCGCGAAGCTGGTCCGGACGACCGGTGAGAACAATATCTGCGGAGACCGGGAGCCGGTTCGGGCTGGCGTCAGACTCGGAAGCCTTGGCATGCAGCGTCCCAACGCCCACGGCTTGCTGGTAATTGAGCGCGGGCCACTTCGCTTCCAACGTGGCCGCGACTTGCGCGGCTGGGATGACGGAGGCTTTCGCCAGACGAGCGAAGTGTTCGACATCCAGACGTTCCACGCGGGCGGATAACTTACTTTCGCCGGAGCGGAGGGCAACGTCAGCGCTGGCATTGGCGGTGCCATAGGGTGACACGATGGTAGAGTCGATAAGCTGGACGCGCTCGGCTACGCCATCGTACTTAGCCTTAGCGTCAAAGTTTAGATTCGATAAATCCGCGAAGGCAAGTTGCTGTCCGTTGACGGTGCCATTGACCTTGAGTTGGTGAAACTCGCCGGCCGCCGTAGCCTCCAAAGTCAATTGACCGCCAAGACGCTCCCCTGGTACTAAAAATCGGCCAAGCGATGCCACGTCCAACGTGGACTTCGCCCGAATGTCGAGCGTATCGAAATGATCGAGATTGCCGCTCAAGGCAATTCGCGAGACGCCGCTTGAGAACTCAGCGCTCTTGATCCGCAGTGCATCTGGAGCGAGCGTACCTGACAGCGACACTTTGTCGATGGCCAGCGGCCGGCCTTGATACATCAGCTCGCCCGGCTTCAAAGTAACTAACTCAAGATCCCTGCCGGACATAGTCAGGGTCCATGGTTGGAGCTTGAGAGTGGCACCGTGCTGGAAATCTTCCACTAACAACGACGCATCGCGGGCGGCCAATTGGCGCATGGGCCAGTCGAGCGACTTACTGGTACTTTTAGGGACGTGGGGCAGATTGGTGCGTCCGTCCTTGTCAATCACTAAATGTACCTGAAGGCCAGAGATATTGGCCGAGTCAATGTCGAGAGTTAATGTCGACAGCGTTCTCCAGTTGAAGCCGATTTGCGCTGCCTGAACCGTCGCGATGGGCGCAAGGCCGTTAACGTGCGCCGCCCGAAGAGTGACATTGGTGAGTGTGGCCGTAAGGCCGAGTAGGTTATAGTCGAGCTGGCCGCCTTCAATAAGAACATCTCTTTGGCGCAAGGAGTTCCGTAAACGGTCGAAGGCGATTTGACGCGCCGTCTGCGTGCTGGGAAACCAGATGAGAAACAGCAGCAAGACCAACGCTAGGGCGCTGACTTGGAATGCTCTGTTTCGGAAGATCGCCATTCGTAAAGGGTTACTTCGTGGTTCTCAGAATGGATTGCACGCGATCAGCTTCCGGCGCTTTCGGCGCCAACTTCATGAACTTCTGAAAGTGGTCAATCATCTTGTCGGGGCGCTTCAGCGCATTGTAGGAAAGGCCAGCATAGTAATGTGCGTAGGCGTGGCGGTCATCTTTGGCGAGCGCCTCTTCAAAGTCCTTCACAGCACTTTTGAAGTCGCGCTGTCCAGCCTTGATCACTCCCCGGACGTAGAATAGCTCGCTGCTTTCGTTGTCGATCTTGGCCGCCTCTTGCACGAAGATGTTGGCTTCTTCAAAGTTTTTTTCGTGGGCGGCGGCTTCGGCGAGGCCAAGCGGGGCAGCGGCGCTGTCGGGGTTCAGCGTGGCGGACTTCCGCAGCGCGTCTTGGGCCTCGTTCACCTTATTCAAGCGGAGCAACGTCATCCCCAGCGCCTGCCACGCTTTGGCATTGTCGGGTTCGGCGGCGACCTCTTCACGAAGGGCGCTCTCGGCGTCGGCGAATTGGTTGGATTCATAGAGCTCCGTACCACGCGAAGCGGCGAGCGACAGCGCGGCCACCATCGAAAGCAGGAACGTTTTGGTCATCATGTTCAGTATGACGTTAGCAGGTAGCGGGACGTTTCAACCTTCACGGCCAGTGTGGACCTCAACGTGCTTAGCAGCCGGTGACCGAAGAAGAGAAACTGAAGGAGATTAAAAATGTTGATTCTGATTTTGTTGCTTTTGTTGATGTTTGGTGGCGGAACCTTTGGCTATAGCCGTTACGGCCATAGCGGTGGCTTGGGCATTGGCGGCGTAGTGCTCGTCGTTTTGCTGGTTTGGCTGTTCCTGGGCGGCGGCCTGGGCTCGCTGCGAGTGTAAAAACTTCCCGCCACCGGCAGTTATTGCACTTACTTCTTACGAGGCCAGTGCGATGCACTCTTCGAGGGTGTCGAGCGCAAAGTCCACTTGGTCATTGGTAATGATGAGCGGCGGACAGAGGCGAATCGAGTTTTGCCCGGCACCCAACACCAATAAGCCGCGCTCGAACGCTAGCGACTCAATGCGGTCGCGAACCTCGGGCGCTCTGGCCCGCGTATCTTGATCGCGCACCAGTTCGAAGCCCAACATCAACCCTCGCCCGCGCACGTCGCCGACCTTGACGAAGCGCGCAGGCCACTCGCGCATGCGCGCCATCATGCGAGCACCCATGGCTGCGGCATGCTCCACCAACTCCTGCTCGAGTAACTCAATCGTCGCGAGCGAGGCGGCAATGCTAACGGGGTTGCCGCCAAAAGTAGACGCATGAGCGCCCGGCTTCCAGCGCATCACACTTTCGCGGGCCACCATTGCCGAAAGCGGCAT
>JAYVRS010000106.1:0-2511 GCA_043776185.1 Bryobacteraceae bacterium
TGGGCGTAAAGCTTGACCGCTTCGGCGATGCCGAAGCGCGCCTCGAGAATCTCTAGGCCCGTGGGCGGATCAGCTAAGCTGAAGATGACATGACCGCTACGGCTACCATCACCGAAGAGATTCTCGACCTCAAGCGTCAGCGCGGTGCCTGCATTCTGGCGCACCACTATCAGGACGCCGAAATTCAGGAACTGGCCGACGTCATCGGCGACTCGCTAGAACTCGCCCGCAAAGCCAAGGACTTCAGTGGCGAGGTGATCGCTTTCTGTGGCGTCTGGTTCATGGCCGAAACCGCCAAGGTGCTGAATCCAGAAAAGACGGTCATCGTCCCGGACCACGAAGCCGGTTGCAGCTTAGTCGATTCTTGCCCCACCGAGCAGGTGCGGGCCTTCCGCCGCCGCCACCCCGACCATGTCATCGTTAGCTACATCAATACTTCGGTAGGGGTGAAAACCGAAAGCGACATCATCTGTACCTCCCGCAATGCCGTGAAAGTGGTGCAGTCGATTCCCGCCGATCAGCCGATCTTGTTTCTGCCCGACGTCAACCTCGGCAACTACGTAAAGAAAGAGACTGGCCGCGAGAACATGAAGATCTGGCAAGGCGCGTGCATGGTTCATGCGACTTTCCCGTCGCGCCGGCTCGTCAAGATGAAAGCCGAGCATCCCGACGCGCTGATTGTCGCCCATCCCGAGTGCCCGCCCGATGTCCTGGCCCATGCCGACTACATCGGCAGCACTTCAGCGCTGATCGATTGGACGATTGCGCACCCCCATAACGAATTTATCGTCATGACGGAGAGCGGCGTTCGGTACTCGCTTGAAAAGCGCGCGCCCGACAAGACCTTCTGGTTCGTGAATAACGAAAACTGCAACTGCAGCGAATGCCCTTATATGAAGCGCAATACGCTCGAAAAGCTGCGCGATTGCTTGCGCGACCTGGGCCCCAAAGTCGAGCTATCGGACGACACTATCCGGCGCGCGCGCTTGCCCATTGAGCGCATGTTGGCCCTCTAAACGAAGCGACGGTCTCCCCGGAGACCATCGCCCATGAATCCCAACCCTACGCTGTTTTGACGGCCTTTTTAGCGGCTTTTTTGACGGCCACCTTCACGGCAGCTTTGACGGCCTTCTTCACTGGTGCCTTCACGGCGGCTTTGGCCGCCTTCTTGGCTGGTACGGGCAATTCCACCAAGCGAGCCGTGGGCGCATTCTTCATCACCGAGGCGATACCGCGCTTCACCGCCACCATCGACTTATACATTTCGCTCTTGCCGATGATCTCTTTGTTTCTAGCCACCAGCACAAAATAGTGTTCGCCATTCTTGGCCTTGCGAATGTCGAAGCTCTTTTCGATCGCGGCATTTTTGCGCACGCTCTCGATACCATTGGCCGCGCCCTTGCGCGCTTCGTAACGCTCACTGGTGAGAATCACTTCTCCGTTGCGGGCCTTGAGGTTGAACATCCAACTCCCTTTGGGCGTCAACTTTAGTTCGAACTTCGCGCTACTCGGCTTCACGGCGGCGGCGACGGGCGCGGCTGCGGGCGTGCCCTCAACCTTCGGAACTTCAACTACGATATTACCTTCACTCATGGTCATTCTCCTCTTTTGAACTTCTCTCTATTTAGACTAGGCTCTCTAATGTCGAGCCCCATTATCCAAGCTTGCCCATCAGTATCTCAGAAAGGCACTCGCGACACCTGATTTTATTTATTCCCCGGAGTGGCCAAACCTAGAATTGGCTCGGTAATCACGCTTTGGGGCGCGGCAACCGGCCCGGTTCACTGGGAGCGGTCTCGCGCGAATCCGTGTCTCGCCAAGCCTTCTGTACTTCTTCCGGAAACGTGGGTAACGCTCGCGCAATTCGAGCTTCCAAATCACGCACGATCTCTGGATGCTTCGCCGCCACATCGAAACTCTCATCCGGATCGGACGCCAGGTGGTACAGCTCGGCCGGACGCAGCCGCAGATTCATCCGCCCCACCGCCGGCACGGGCCCGTAGATGAACGTGTTGTAGCGGCCCACATGCAGCTTCCAGGGGCCTAGCCGGGCACATTGTAAGTCCCAGTTGTCGAAGTAGAGCAGCGCCTCGCGGGCGTGGTCCTTCTTCTGGCCCGCGAGCAGCGGCCAGAGGTCGACGCCATCCAAAGGCTTTGATGGCAAAGTAGCGCCCGTCAACTTGGCCAAGGTGGGCATCAAGTCGAGCGTCGATCCAATGGCGTCCAGTACTCGTCCGGCCGGAATGCGGCCCGGCCACCGCGCGATAAACGGCACGCGCACGCCGCCTTCATAGGTTTGCCCCTTGCGGCCGCGCAGCTTCCCAGGGCTACCTTGAAACCACGGGCCGTTGTCCGACGAGAACAGCACCAGCGTGTTCCGCTCAAGCCCGTTCCGCTTCAAACAGGCGAGCACCTCGCCCACGCTCCAATCCAGTTCCGCGATCACGTCACCATATAGGCCCTGTTCCGACTTACCCCGAAATCGGTCCGATGCGGCCAGCGGAATGTGTG
>JAYVRS010000107.1:0-2510 GCA_043776185.1 Bryobacteraceae bacterium
GCATTGAGCTTGCCCGAGTAGACCCGCATGAAGGCCAATTGGCCGACGAACGAGTCAGTCATGATCTTGAAGACCAGCCCGGCGAATGGCTCATTGTCATCTGCCTTGCGCTCGATGACCAGTTCTTTGTTGTCGACGTCGTGACCCTTGATCGCTTCGATGTCGAGCGGATGCGGAAGATAGTCGACTACCGCGTCCAGCATATTTTGGACGCCCTTGTTCTTAAAGGCCGATCCGAGAATGACCGGGAAGATCTTTTGGTCGATGGTGGCGCGGCGGATACCGGCCTTCAGTTCGGCTTGAGTAATCTCTTCGCCATTCAAATATTTTTCGGCGAGTTCGTCTACCGCTTCCGCGACGGCTTCCACCATCAGCTCACGGTATTCGGTCGCTTGATCCAGCAAGTCAGCCGGAATGTCGATATCGTCAAAGGTCGCGCCCAGCTCTT
The DNA here is from genome assembly GCA_043776185.1 of Bryobacteraceae bacterium. GTDB lineage: Bacteria > Acidobacteriota > Terriglobia > Bryobacterales > Bryobacteraceae > JALHNI01. The sequence continues at coordinate 449 of JAYVRS010000107.1, forward strand.
CGTTGTGCCAGATGCGAGCCTTCATCGTCACTAAGTCGACGATGCCCTTGAATTGATCTTCGCCACCCACCGGAATCTGAATAATCACCGGCTTGCAACCCAAGCGGTCGATCATGGTTTGGACGGAGCGGAAGAAGTCGGCTCCGACGCGGTCCATTTTATTGACGAAACAAATGCGGGGAACGCGATACTTGTCGGCTTGACGCCAGACGGTTTCGGTTTGCGGCTGCACGCCCGCCACGGCGTCAAATACGGCGACCGCGCCGTCTAAGACTCGCAGGCTGCGCTCCACTTCGGCGGTGAAGTCGACGTGGCCAGGAGTGTCAATGATATTGATCTGATAGTCGTTCCACTGGCAAGTGGTCGCCGCGGAAGTAATCGTAATGCCGCGCTCTTGCTCTTGCGCCATCCAGTCCATGGTGGCCGTGCCTTCGTGAACTTCACCGATCTTGTAAGTACGGCCGGTGTAATAGAGAATGCGCTCGGTGGTCGTGGTCTTCCCGGCATCAATGTGGGCCATGATGCCGATGTTACGCATGCGAGTAAGTGGTACTGTACGGGGCATAGTAAGTGGACGCCTTAGAGGCTGACTACCACCGGTAATGAGCGAAAGCTTTGTTAGCTTCAGCCATACGATGGACTTCATCCTTTTTCTTGATCGCGCCGCCGCGAGAATTCGCCGCGTCATTTAATTCATTGGCGAGCTTCTCGCTCATCCCTTTTTCCGAACGGCCACGAGAGTAAAGCAATAGCCAGCGGATGGCGAGCGAGGTGCGGCGATTGTTCGGCACTTCGATCGGCACTTGGTAGTTGGCACCACCAACGCGACGCGTCTTCACTTCCAGCAGCGGTTTGCAATTCTCCACCGCGCGCTTGAACAATTTCAGCGCTTCATCGCCCCCGCGGGCTTCCAGCATCTGCATGGAGGTGTAGAACAATTTTTGCGCGGTATTCTTTTTGCCATCCCACATCATGCAGTTCACAAACTGCTCCACCAACGTGGAGTTGTAGATGGGATCGGGCAATAATTCGCGGCGTTCCGCTCTGCGACGACGAGACATATTTTCTCCTGGTGTCCTTTAGCTCTTGGGGCGCCCTAGCTCTTCGGACGTTTGGCGCCGTACTTCGAACGGCTCTGCTTCCGGTTGGCCACGCCGGCCGTATCCAATGTTCCACGGACGATGTGATACCGCACGCCCGGCAAATCCTTCACGCGGCCGCCGCGGATTAGCACAATCGAGTGCTCCTGCAGGTTATGGCCGACGCCCGGGATATAGCTGGTGACTTCAATGCCGTTCGTCAAACGAACGCGGGCCACCTTACGGAGGGCCGAATTGGGCTTTTTGGGAGTGGTGGTAAAGACGCGGGTACAGACTCCACGGCGCTGCGGGCAAGCGGCCAAAGCCGGGCTCGCAGTCTTGTAGTTGGTCACAACCCGACCCTTGCGCACAAGTTGATTAATCGTAGGCACGCTAAATAATACCTTCTCAGCTAAGTGGCGTTGGTGAACCCCTTTGGCATTATCACATGCAGCAGAAACCAGCACATGCGAAACGAAGCCAAATTGTACCGCGCGAAAGTCTTCTCTTGTGGGAAAAAACCCCAAACACGATCTCCACGATACTGGAACTCCAGCATGCGGAACGGGGCAAATCTAATTCGGACAAGTCCATTCCAATCAGTGAAGCTATGTCCACTGATGTAGCGGGACCGGCTCCCAAGCCGGACTCATCTCTTTTTAATACGCCTTAGCACCCAGGTGTTGGCTCTCTGGGTATTGCCTCAGCGCAAGACAAGCGGTAGCCGGGAGCAGACAGATTGCTCGCCAAACCTTTCTACTATAGCCTGCGAATCCGGTAGTGTCAAATCTTCTGTGGAAAAAGGAGGGGCCGGGGGCTGGTACGTTCAGATCTCGAGCGCATCTTGCAGAATTTGCTCGAAGCCGGTGTTGTCACCGCGTCGAAAACTAACGACGGACGCGGCGTACATTTGCTCGCGTGTCACAGCGGCCCAACCCAACCGATGGCCACACCGGGCGGCAAGTTGCCTGATGTATTCGCGC
>JAYVRS010000108.1:0-2510 GCA_043776185.1 Bryobacteraceae bacterium
GGCGCGTTGCGGTTGAGTGGAGTCGCTCCGGCCACGTAACTCTCGGGGTCGCGTTGCGACGCCAGTAGGCCCAGGATGTCAGTTTGAATCTTAGACAGCGGCACGGCAGGCTTGCTCAATCCGTTCCGCCAAATACCGGGCTTCGCGGTCGCCCTCGATCCTCAGCGCGCGCGCCACTACCAACGCGTCAGCTGGCGTGGGTTCCTCCAGCAAGCGCTTATTCCACAGTGCCCGCACTCCGTACTCCGCAAAGGCACGCCGGTAGAGACTCAGATAGTCGCCCGCCGCTGCCACCGTGTGGTCCATATCCACTATTATGGAACACGCGTTGCTAGCGTGCCGCCCAGTTGCCATTCAAATAATCCAATGACCGGTGGTCCAAAAGGTATTCAAGACCGGCCGCTTCCAGTTGGGGGTCCAGGTCGAGCTCCGTGCCGGCAAAGTCCCGCGCGAACTCGGCGATCGCTTGATGCCGGGCAATCGAGGTGGCCGAGCGTTTGCTTCGTTCAGCCTCTTGGCTCAGGGCGTCGTTAAACGTCCTCCGGCCGAGATAAATGGAAGTTTTTCATGGCAAATATTAAGTCCGAAACATAATCGATTCGTTCTTAAACGTCCGTACCGCAAAGAAGAAACAGATCCCCGCGTAAGTGATGTTCGCCAGAAACGTAACCACAAAGCTCGCCATCGTGAATTCCCCTTGCAGAATCGCCTTCAGCAATTGGCTCGTATTGAAGATCGGTATCAGTGACAGCGTCGGAGTCAGCTCCATGCCCGGCAGCCCACCCAGCAGCGAGGGCAGAATCACCAGCAGCATCAGCGGCGTCAAATAGCTCTGCGCTTCCTTAAAGCTACGCGCGAAAGACGCGATAGCAATCATCAACGCCCCGGTCATCAAGGCTACTGGAAAGATGGTGAGTAATAACAATGCCAGCGTGCGGCCATCGAGGGCGATGTTCCCCATCAGCGAGGCGAACTTGGGGTCCCGCATCATGGCGCTGCTCTTCATCGAGATGAAAAGGCTGCACAGCGTCAGCAGCGCCGTCGAATATAGGGCGGCGACAGTGGCCAGCGTCTTCGCCAGCACAATCTCCACGCGCGATGCGGGCGAGGCAAGTAACGCTTCCATCGTCTTACGCTCCTTCTCGCCGGCCGTCATGTCCACCGCCGGATGAATGCCGCCCGAGAACATCAGCAGAATTACGATGTAACCCAGCATCGTGCCCAAAATAAATCCCCCCATCTTCCGTTCGCTCGCGATATTGACGCGTTTCACCGTGAACGGAGTAAGTACTTCCGGCGACACGTTCAACTTACTCAAACCGGCGCGCACTCGTTCGTCCTTCAATTCATTCAGCGAAAGCCGCAGCTTATCCGCCACCAGTGTGGACACGGCGCGCGTACCGTCCACCAGTAGCCGAATCTCCGTCCCGCTTTGTTCAATGGCCGCCGGCACGCGCTTCTCTTCCACCGCGTGACGTAGATCGCTCTCCACCACGGCCCGCAACCCCGCGCGCTCAATCGCGGCCTTCACCTCGGCCGACCCACTCAGCGACACCACGCCGACTCGAATCGCTTCCGCCTCGGACTTCTTCCCCGTCATTTCCACAAACTTACTAATTCCCAATCCAATCAGCGGAAAGGCCACCAGCGGCAGCAGGATCATCGTGATCAACGTACGGCGGTCTCGCAGTAAGTCAATCAATTCACGCTTCAAAATGACCAGGGTAATGAAAAGGCGCATAAATTTAGTACCTTCCCCGGAGTTCAACCGCGCACCGCATTATTGGGCCTCCCGGTCGAGTAAGTCCAAAAAAATCTCCCGCAAGCGTTGCTTACCGGTCGCCGCGCGTAACTCGTCCATCGTACCGGTCATGCGCAATCGCCCCTCATTGATCACTCCAATGCGATCGCAAACATACTCCGCTTCTTCCATAATGTGCGTCGAATAAATAATGCACTTACCTTCGCGTTTGGCCTCCAGAATAAAGCCCTCCACAATCCTCGCCGTCACGACGTCGAGCGTAGCCGTGGGCTCATCGAAGATCAGCACCGGCGGATTGTGAATCAACGTGCGCGCAATCGCCGCCTTCTGCTTCATGCCGGAAGAGAGTTTGTCAAAACGGGAATCAGCAAAGGCGCCCATGCCGAGGCGCTCGATCAGTTCGGCACTACGGCGTTTTAAGTCAGGCTCGCTCACTTGCGAAAGACGGCCAAAGAAGAGCATCAACTCCCGCGGCGTCATCCGCGCGTAAAGCCCCATGTCACCCGAAAGGAAGCCGATCGACTCACGCACCCGCGCCCCGTCGCGCTGCACATCGAACCCGTTCACCCTCGCGCGGCCACCGGTGGGCGACAGCAGCGTCGCCAGAATTCGCAGACAGGTGCTCTTGCCCGCGCCATTGGGGCCAAGCAACCCAAAGATCTCGCCCGGCGCCACCGCAAAGCTCACCCGGTCGACGGCATGCACGACGCCGCGCTTCTTGTCCGTAAAACTGCGGCTCAGGGATTCG
>JAYVRS010000109.1:0-2508 GCA_043776185.1 Bryobacteraceae bacterium
AAGGTGATGTAGATACGGCCACGGTCACTCTTCCAGCCAGGAATGCCGGAGGCGTAACGCTCGTTGGTGTAAGCGATGCGGCGATAGTGCTCTTCCTTGTATTCGTTTTCCTGGGAATCGGGGGAAGGGTCTCGACGCAACCAGAACTGCTCGATAAATTGCTCCCGCTCTTCGTCCGTCGCCAAACGCTTCCAGGTGGTGCGTTCTTCATCAGTGATGATGTAGGTGACGTCCTCGTTCAACCACTTGCGGAACGGGGTTTCGAGTTCCTTGCGAAGCTTATCTTCGCGACGCTTCTTTTCCTTGTCGGAAAGAGGTCGCGCGATGGTCTCGCGTTGCCCATTCTCGGCAGCCTTCTTGTCAGCCGCCAGTGACACGCCGGTTAGCGCGATTCCCGTGATCAACAATCCAAGTGCTAGATGTCGCATATCTCGTCTTCTTCCCGTCCGGTCGCGCCCGAAAACGCAATTAGACCTATTTTGATTCTAGGCCTGTCCATGAAACACAGTCAAGGCTCATTCCTGGCTCGCCACACTGAATTTAACATTCTTTGTTTTTAACCACTTAGCTGGGTACGATTCGGCACAGGTGTGCGCTTGCCCAGTTCCAGGGAACAGGCTGATCGCTCAGAAATCACTTTCACCCCTCCGATTATTCCCTATCGGCCCCGATATACTAGCTAAGAATATACTGCCTAGAGGAGGGCTTCCATCGTGCGGGTTTTGGTTTGCGGGGGGGCTGGCTACATCGGTAGCCATACGGCGAAACTTTTGTCGCAGCGGGGGCACACGCCCGTGGTCTACGACGACCTGTCGAACGGGCACGCTTGGGCCGTCAAATGGGGGCCTTTGGAGCAGGGCGATTTGGGTGATCGCGCGCGACTGAAGTCCGTGATGGAACGTCACCGCATTGAAGCCGTCGTCCACTTTGCCGCCTTTATTCAGGTGGGCGAAAGCGTCCAACTGCCCGCCAAGTACTACCGAAACAACTTCGTCAATACCCTCACCTTGCTGGAGACGATGGTGGAGTGCGGCGTACGCGACATCATCTTCAGTTCCACGGCGGCCACCTACGGCATGCCCGAACAGACCCCCATCGCCGAATCGGAAAAACAGCTGCCGATCAACCCTTATGGGGAATCGAAGCTCTTTGTCGAATATGCCCTGCGCTCTTTCGCGCACGCCCATGGTATCCGCTGGGTGGTCTTCCGTTACTTCAACGCGGCGGGCGCCGATCCGGATGGCGAGATTGGCGAGGATCACTCCCCGGAGTCCCATTTGATTCCGTTGATCATTCAGGCCGCCCTGGGTCAGCGCCCCCACATCAGCATCTTTGGCACCGACTATCCCACCAAGGACGGCACTTGCGTGCGCGATTACGTCCACATCTGCGATTTGGCGGAAGCCCACGTGACAGCGCTCCACTATCTGCGCCAAGGCGGCGAGCCCATCGCCCTCAACCTGGGAACCGGCGAAGGCTACACGGTGCGCGAAGTGATTCAAGCGGTGGAACGCGTCTCGGGCCGGCCCGTGCCCGTGATCGAGAATCGCCGCCGCGAGGGGGATTCGGCCAGCTTGGTGGCCGACGCCCGCCGCGCCCGGGCAGTCCTCGGGTGGGAGCCGAAGCTATCCGGAATCGACGACCTGGTGCGCACTGCCTGGCGCTGGCATGCCTCCCGGGCTTAGTATGCATTCCATGAGCATCGCCCAATCCATGCTGCCCGAGTTTGATCAGGAAATGGCCCACACGCGCAAAGTCCTGGAACGTTTCACGCTGCCCGCTGCCGACCGAGATACTTGCCCAGCAGGACCACGGCCACCGCGCCAATGGCCTGTATAGCGTACTCCAGCGGCGTCGAAACATGAAACCGCGCGGCCACCCAAGGGTCGGTTAAGATCATCTCGGCCCCCACTTTTCCCAAAATCGCCGCGCCCACAATGACGATCAACGGGTAGCGCCCCATCAGGCCGGAGAGCCAGTCGCTCGCGAAAACCACGAACGGAATCGACAGTGCCAAGCCGAAGATCACCAACTCGATATGGCCCTTCGACGCTCCGGCGATGGCCAGGATATTGTCGAGCGACATGGTAAGGTCGGCCACGAGAATCATCCACATCGCTTGCAGCAACGTGGAAGCCGGTTTGCCCCCCCCATGGTGATCCGCATCGTCCTTCAGCAGCTTCACCGCAATGCCCAGGATCAGCAAACCGCCCACCAGCTTTAACAGGGGGATGGCCAGCATCTTGGTGGCGAAGAAAGTGAGAATGACGCGCAGGACGACGGCTCCCGCCGCACCGGTCAGGATGCCCACGCGCCGGTCACGCGGCGTCAGTTGGCGCACCGCCAGCGCGATCAACACCGCGTTGTCGCCCGCCAGCAGAATATCGATGAAAACGATATTCAAACCGGCCAAAAGGAATTCGGTGGAAAGCCAATCAGTCATAGAAGCAACCTTCAGTTTACGCTGCCCTGCCCCATCCTCTCACCCGAGCGTTACAATACTTCCAT
>JAYVRS010000110.1:0-8242 GCA_043776185.1 Bryobacteraceae bacterium
CCGGCTCGCGAAGATACATTGAAACGCGCGTGGTGGTGAAGCAAGCGGATCATTGGGTCGGCTACTCTTACGTGTGGAACGACGATCAGTCCGACGCGACACTCGTCGCCGCCGGGGGCCTTGACAAGACCTACCGGGTCAAAGAAGCAAACGGCAGGATCCGCAAGCAATCCTGGCACTTTCCCAGCCGGAATGAGTGTATGTTCTGCCACTCCCGTGCCGCGGGATTCGTGCTCGGCCTCACCACGTCGCAGATGAATCGTTCGCACCGTTACGGAGCGATTGAAGACAACCAACTGCGGACCCTTTCCCATATCGGTCTCTTCAAGAAGCCACTCGTCAAGCAGCCGGACGAACTCGCTAATTACCCCGATCCCTTCGACGCCAAAGTCGATATCAACGTGCGGGCCAGGACTTACCTCCAAGTGAACTGCGCCATGTGTCACGTCGCCGATGGCGGCGGCAATTCTCCCATGGAACTCGGCTTTCGTACTCCGCTCAAAGAGGCCCGGATCGTGGGCGTTGAACCTACCCATGAGCGGCTCGGCATTGTGGGCGCGATGCTGGTAAAACCTGGGGCGCCCGATCAATCGGTGCTGCTACGCCGGGTCAACCGCCGGGGCCAATATCAGATGCCGCCCACCAGCACCAACCAGGTGGATGGCGCGGGGGCGAAGCTCCTCGAAGATTGGATCCGCCAACTGCCGCATGCGAATTAAGCGCATCACACTCACTCATGTCCGCATCCCGCTGCACGAGCCGTTCCGTATCTCGAATGGCGAAATCGCGGAGAAGGACGGCATTGTGGTAGCCGTTGAAGCGGACGAACTCACTGGCTTTGGCGAGTCGTCGCCGATGGCCGGTAGTTTCTACTCCTCCCTCACGCCCACGTCCTGCTGGCAGGAACTTACCACGCAACTGGTTCCCGCGATCGTAGGCCGCGAATTCGCGGGCCTGGACGCGGCCAGCGCGTGGCTCGACGAATTGCCGGGCAGTAACTTTGCGAAGGTGGGGATCGAAACCGCGCTGTGGGATCTGGAAGCGCAGCGACTCGGCCTGCCACTCCATCGGCTGTTGGGCGCGGTGCGCGATACCGTGGAATCGGGCCTCGCGGTGGGGCTCTATGACACGACGGAGCAACTGCTCCGAACCATCGCCAAATATCTCCCCGAAGGCTATCGGCGGGTGAAGATCAAGATCTGCCCCGGCCATGATGTCGAACTGGTAAAGGCGGTCCGCGCGCGTTTCGGCGACATCCCGCTGATGTGCGATGCCAACGCCAGCTATACCCTGGAACAGCTCCCCATTTATCAGGAGCTCGAAAACTTCGGTCTGCGCATGTACGAGCAACCTTTTGCCAACGGCGCCTTCGAAGACTCGGCGACGCTGCAACGGGCCGTCAAGACGCCGATCTGTCTCGACGAAAGCCTGGAGACCTTGGCCGATCTCGAACGCGCCGCAGCGCTGGGCTCGTGCAAAATCGCCAACATCAAGATTCAGCGCGTGGGCGGCTTCCGCAACGCACTCAAGCTTTATCACCGCTGCCTGGAACTTGGCCTTTCCGTGTGGATCGGCACGATGCCCGAACTCGGGATCGGCCAGGCGCAAGGCGCGGCGATGGCGGCCTTGGCGGGGTGCGACTATCCCACCGATGTCGAAGCCAGCTTACGCTGGTACCGGGACGATATCATCGAGCCGCTCCTCGAAGTGAGCGACGGCCGGATTGACTTACCCAGGTCGCCCGGCCTCGGCTATGCGATCGACGCCAGCAAACTGGAGCGCTACCAGATCGCGCGCCAGGAAGTATCCTAGGCCTTAGCGAAAGAAACTGCGGGACGCTTCACCAGCACCGAGTAGGCGAAAATCCCCAGCACTAGCCAGATTCCCACGGCGGAAATCGGCGCATTAAAACTACCGGTCTGCTTGATCATCCACCCGGTGAGCCAGGGCGCTACTATGCCGGCCAAATTCGCGGCCGTATTCTGAATGGCCACGGGCACCGCGCCAGGCATCAACGTTTGCGTCAGCGCCCAGTAGTTGGCCGTGGCCAGACCCAACCCGCACAACGACGCGACCGTCAGCCCGATCATCAACTCTTTCGATTCGGTGAAGACGCTCAGCGTCTGCATGGCGGCCATGACGAAGCCCGCCACGGTGAACGCGCGCCGCACGAAGATGGGTTCGGCACCGCGCGAGATCAGCCGGTCAGCCGCCCAGCCCGCGATCGCCGCCACCAGAGCCATGCCCCCAAAAGACACGCCGCCAAACCAATTTGATTTTTCAATCGACATCCCGTGCGTCTTCTGGAAATACTGTGGCATCCACGTCATGCAGTAATAGACGAAATACATATAACAGTAAGTGCCGAGAATGATGCCCCACATCACGCGGCTTTTGAGGGCCTCGCCCAGCGTAATACTTTCCGAGCCAGCCGCCGTTCCCGCCGTCGGCTGAGCTGCTGGATCGTTACCACGCACCCAATGCAGCCACGGGCCGAGCCAGAGCAGGCTGCCCAGTCCCATGATCAGAAACATCGCCTGCCATCCCTGAGTCACCACCAAATATCCAGCTAAAGGCAATCCTATCGCAGGGCCGATTTTGGTGCCCGTCATGTAGATTCCCACCGCAAACCCACGCTCCTTCTCTTCGAAGTGCGCCCGGATATATCGCAACGAAGACGACGTGACGACGCTTTCGCCCAGCCCCACTAAGAGCCGCGTCGCCACCAATGCCCACAGCCCGGTCGTCAACACCGTTGAGGCCGAAGCGATGCTCCAGAGCACAATGCCCAACGTGTACAGCATCCGCACGCCGTAGCGGTCCACGAGCATTCCCGCGGGAATCTGGCCGATGGTATAGGTCCAGAAAAACGCCGACAAGGCCATGCCTCGCTGGGCGTCATCCAAATCCAGATTCCTGGCAATGGCGGGCATGGCCGAGGTCAAATTCACCCGGTCCATGTAAGCGATGACCATCCCCAGGCTCAGCCAGCAAACCACCCGCCAACGTTGCGAATTCATTCTCGTCCCCAGGGCTGCCGTAGCGTCGGCTCGTTCGCGTAGCGCTTCACGCGCAACTCAATCCGGTCACCCGCGCCGGGGGCCAGTTTTAACAGCAATACCGGTCCATTCACGTCCACAGTTTTCCCGCCCACCGTCGCCGAGACAATCTGGTGTTCGCCATACGCGCCCGCCTGCAGCGCCACTTCGCGAGCCTCCACGCCGCTCACGTTCACCAGTCGCACGGACACCGTATCCGCGGTGAAGTTTTCCACCAAAGCGGCGACATCTTCGGGCAAACCGCTGCGGCGTCGCACCGGATCGAAGTAGCGCACCCGCGCATGCAGTGTCCAGATATTCCCGGTCAAATAGGAGCCCAAGGTCAGTTTGGACAATGTGTCCGTGGCGGCCGGATTGAAGCCCATCAAATAGTCCGCCAGCCGCGTGTCGGCCGATGTATCATCGTGCTCCATGCCATTTACTTGCTCGCGCACGAACTCCAAATCCTTGCGCAGCATCCGCTCGGGATATCCAGCGTCCTTTCCCTCCAGAAATGACAACCATCCTTCCCCCGAAATCTTCTCCCGATCGTGCGGATCCAACGACCACAAATAGATTTCCGTCAACCGGTTGGTAAACAGGTTCGGCGTCCATTGATACCACTCCTCTTTCCCGCCCGTATACTTGTGCCCGCGCGGGTCGCCATACCCAATCGGAATTAACGTCTTGCCGTCCACCACTTTCTTATTCGCATAAAGGTTCTCCATTTGCTTGCGCAGCGTGGCGACAAATCCCGCATCGCCCTTACTCAATAAATAGGCATTCCCAAACCCCGGCCACGACCCCGCATCGAATGTATTCCGGTGCGCCATCTGCTCAATCTCCCCGTCGTAGATCGTAAAGTTCCAGCCGTAAGTGCCCTTGTACCACTTACCGCCATACTCGCCGCCCACTTGCCCATTGAGACCGATATTGGTGGGAATATTTCCGCCGTTCGAGTCCGTGCGCCGCTTCCACGCGCCCACGTATTCCAGCACCCAGTCTTTGTATTTCTTCTCGCCGGTCAACATATACGCGTTCGTCGCCAACCCCGTGGAGGCCAGGTTCAGCGGATGGTCCCCTACGCTGTCCAGATACTCCGCGCAATGGGCCAGCATCTTGTCGTATACCGACATCAGGTCCACCATCCCGCCCCGCGCCTGTTTGCCGTGCAGCAGGTGAAACGTGCCAGGCACCGGGTCGCCCACCCAGTCGTAGGTGGTCGCCTTGTGGAGCATCGGCCCCCTGCTGCCCGTCCAGATGCTCTTGATAATCTTTTGCACCGGATCATAATTCGGCGCCTCCGGATCCTCATTCATGTACATGCCGGCGAACCGTTTCATGCGCTGCCGCAATACCGGATTCTCCGGGTCTGACAAGCCCAGGAACATGAAGCCGCGCATCCCCTCCCCCGTATGGAACCAATCGGACTGCGTGACAAATTCCTTGTGATATGCGCCGTTTTCGGCGATTTTCGTTTTCACCGTCCGCATCTCTTTGTACTGCAGGAGATGTCCTTCGAGCGCTTTCTTGTAGGCCGCCAATACCGAGTCGGACCCGCCCAGCGCGTGCAGTAACGTCCAGTTGTAGAAGGTCTCAATCGCGTCGTCGGGGCCGTCGAGCGTCCCCCACCGTGGCGTGTGGGCCAGGTACCCGCGTGAGTCGAGGTACTTTCCCGCGAACCGGTCGCAGGCAAGCGAGCTTTGTTTCAATAGCTCCCGTTCGAGTAGCGCCCAAGCCGGCGGCGACTGCGGCTTCTCTATCCGTACCGCCGGCTGCGCCAGGCAGCCAATTCCCGTTACTAGTCCTACCAGCCACTTCATTTAGGAAACCTCCAGATTCGCAGGGCGTTTTCGCCTAACATCAATCGCCGGTCTTCGTCCGAATAGAACGAACAATACTTATCCACAAACTCGAGTTCCTGGTCCATCGGCAGTTCCCATCGAGGCCGCGGATATCCTGTACCCCAGATGATCTGCCGCCCGCCGAACTCTTCATAGATGGCCTTGTAAAATGGCCACGTATCTTCGTAGGGATACTTCTTCAATTCTGACATCTCGTAGGGCTCTGAGTTACTGATCCACACTTGCGGAAACTTCTTCAACCGGAACATTTTCTTGAACTCCGGCCACGGATCGGCCAGCTTCAGGTCTGGCTTTCCCGCGTGATCCACCACCACCTTCACCCCGGGAAACCGTCCGCACATCTCTTCTAACATGGGCATCTGGTGCGGCAGGATGTAGTAGTTGAAAACGGCCCTTAACTTCTCCGCCTCTCGCCACAGCGGATAGTGTTCCCGGGAATTAAGCCACGTCGACCGCGGATGATAAATCGGACTGAATCGCATGCCCTGAAAGCCATGCTCCTTCACCCAATATCGTAATCGCTCATGTACCTTCGGATCGAGGGGATTGATTAGCCCATGCGCCACAAAAAGTTTCGGGTATTTGTGCAGCGCATAGGAGGTGTAAGATGAGGTCCACCCGTAATAACGCGGGGTAATCAGCACCGCGTACTTCATCTTGAAATCTTTCATCTGCTGGACCTGATTCTCGATCGGCCCTTGCACGTCGACGCGCTTCAAGTCTGGGCGCTCCGGATGCGCGAAAGGAAACTGCGGATCATCGGTCCACACTTCCAAATGAGTGTCAATCAAAAGCCGCGACGGATCGGCGGCCCCTGCCGCGCACGCCGCCGTGAAAAGACTACGCCGTGAAATCATGCTCGCCCAGTGTATGACACTCCCGTCATCCAATGCCGGCCCTTAGCCTACCACTCCATGCGGCCAACCAGGAGATTGTTCAGCCGGCCGCCCACATCGCTGAAGCTTCCCCGCGTACCGGTGAACTTGCCAAACGTGTTCAGCGAAGAAGCGTTGTAACTGCGGTTTGGGTCGCCCAGGTTGATGTGCTTGTAGGGATTGTTGCAGTCCCAACGCGCGGTGAACCGCAGGCGCTCTCCCACTTTCCAGGTCTTTGAAAGCGAAGCTTGGGCCCAAACAATTCCAGGGCCCGTCAGCGTATTGCGGCCCAAGGACCCCACCGTAAACGGGGCCGGATAAGCGAAAGCCGCCGGATTCAGATACGGGTTCTGCGCCGCCGTCGGCAGGCGGTTCGCCCCGATGGTCCAGTTCTGTACGACCGCTTGGTCGTTCGGCAGAATCTGATTCGGGCGCTGGGCCCCCGGTAGCCAAACCGATGGATTGGCGCCGGGCGCCGTGGTCGGCGCGCCCGCGAAGCTCACCGTGATCGGCGGACCCGTTTGTAGAGTCTGCGAGAACATCACTTCCCATCCACCGACCGCGGCATCCTTCCAGCCCCCGGAATTGCCCCATTTGCGGCCTTTGCCGTAGGGCAGTTCGTAAACGAAGGTGCCGACAAAACGGTGAGAGATGTCGAAGTTCGAGCGTCCTTTTTCCAGGCGCCGGTTGTAGTAGGTGATCCCGCTCGCGCCTCCGTCGGTGTCGGCTTCGGTGAGGTTCTTCGACCAAGTGTAGAAACCGTTGACGAACAACCCGCGCTGATAGCGGCGCTCCATGCGGACCGTTCCGCTGTGATAGCTGTTATGGCCAAAGTTGGAATATAACTGCACTTGCCCGAACTGCGGATAGGGCTTGAAGTTCTGGGCGTTGCGGCGGATGTTATCGAGCGCGGCGTAGTCGGAGGACACGTTCAAAGGAATCGCGTTAATATCCCAGTTGTTCAGCAAGCCGACCCCGGAGGACCCCTGGTAAATCAACTCCACGAGCAGATTAGTTCTGAGCTCGTATTGAAAGCCAGCGGACCAATTCATGATGTACGGCATACGGATGTTGGGGTCGATCCAAGAGGCGTTGCGGCTGGAGTAGTTGGTGCCGACAAACGGAGCGCTACCATCGGCGGCGACGTTCAGCTTCACGTTCCCCGGACCTTGCGAGAGCTTGAAAGCCGGGCGGGGGTCGCCCACCGGTGATTGGACCGCGGCGGAGGCGAGATACTCTTCAAAGTTCTGGCTCAACTGGGTCATGAAGAGGTCCTGGCTGATCAGGCCGAAGTTACCGCGGAAGACGAGCTTCGGGCGGAAGTTATAGGCAAAGCCCACCCGCGGCTGGAAGTTACCCCACTTACTGCGCGAAAGCCCGCCGGGCTTGTGGACGATGGCACCCGGGCGCCCCGTCAAGGCATCCGTGGCCGTGGGATCGAATTGCGATTGCTGGCCGTATTTCGTGGTGAACGGCGATTCGTAGGACCAGCGCACGCCGTAGTTGATGGTGAGGTTGCGAAGGGGCTTGAAATCGTCCTGGACATAAGCCGAGTTGCTCCACCAGCGCGGCAGCCAGGTAGCGAGTGCCTGCGTAAACTGAGCTTGCACGACATTGCCGAGTAGCAGGTCGGCGAAGTCGTTACCGGAGCTACCACCCGGAGCAAAGGGCAGCGCTGTTCCGCCTAGCAGATAGCGGCCCGAGGGGAGCGCTTCGGACAGGATGTTGTAGCGGGTCTTCATGATCTCCACGCCGAACTTGACGGTGTGTTTGCCCATCACCTTCGTAAGATTTTCCTGGACACGCATGTCCTCCCAAACTTCCGAGGAGATGCCGCCGGGTCCGGTGCGGTAATAGGGTGCGTTGGCGGAAGTAGCGAAGAACGGAAAGGTCGCGTTACTCACGCCCGGGATACCCAATTGTTTAGCCCAGTCGCCCCCGGCGGATTCGGGATTCTTGGTGGTCTTGCGCCGGTTCCATCCTAGCCGGAACTCGCTGATCAGCGTCGGCGAAAAGGTGTAGGTGTCGGAGACTACGATGTTCGGTTGATCGATGGGGAACGGAATGGCGTTAGGGTCGATCAGCCTCCAAGCCGCTTCCACCACATAGCGGTCGCGGAAGGCGGTGTGGTGCGCCTGGGAGTAGCGGCCGAAGATCTTATGATTGGCACTGAACGAGTGATCGATTTTGATATCGAAGCGGGTGCGGAAGGACTGGTAGGTGGTGGGCCCCAGCAGGTTCTGATGAGGCCCCAACCGGTCAAGAAAACCGGGTGCCTGATTGGCGGGCGTGAAGGGGCTCTTGGCCAGAAAATTGTTGGTAACGGGATCGAAGCGGCTCTTGGGGATGACGTTGCCGGCGAACGGATCGCTGATCCACGCGCCACTCGCATTCTGGCGGATGGTGGTGGGATCGTAGATGATATTGCCCGTCTGGACGCCGGCGGAATTCAGGAAGTTGAAGT
>JAYVRS010000111.1:0-8235 GCA_043776185.1 Bryobacteraceae bacterium
CGCCCAACGTCACGGCCATCTACACGCCCGAAGGCGTCATGGTCCCCGCCGGTGGCTCGAAGACGATCGACTTCACCATGAAGGTCGCTGACTCGCACGGCACCGAGACGTCGGACACTGGCCGCATCACCATCTCCGTGCCCAATCCGCCCCCGCCCCCCCCACCGCCGCCCAGCTTGCAGCCTCTGCAATTGGACGACCTCATCTTCGGCTACGGCCGTGGCCGCGTCAACAATTGCGACAAGCGCGTCCTGGACGCTGCCTACGAACGCCTCGTCTCCAACGGCGATTATGACCTCGTCCTCGTTGGCCATATCGACGAAAAAGAAGCCAAGATCGTGGCTCCGCGTCGGCGTCGTAACGCCCCGCCCGCCAAGTCGCTCGAACAGCAACGCGTCCTGAACGCCGCTGCTTACCTCACCTCCGGCATCCAGCCCTGCAAGAACCTCGATGCCTCCCGCATTAAGGTGATGTACGCTGGCACCGACCAAACCAACGAATCGAAGGCCCTCCTCTGCGCCACCTCCACCACGGAACGCGCCACGGATCGCATTCGCAAAAATGACGCCAATGCCAAGAACCGTCGCGTGGAAGTCTGGCTGGTTCCGCACCCGGGCAAGGGCCCCATGCCGGCTGGCTTAAACCTCCAGGACCTGGCTCCGGCCGATCTGCCCAAGGGTTGCCCGCAGTAAACTGCTGGCCCCCTTGAAACGAAAAAGATAAGCCCGGGCTTCGGCCCGGGCTCTTTTTTTGAGTAGGCTAGGAGATACCGATGAATGTCAGCGTAATTCTTCCCGCCGCCGGTTTCGGCACCCGCATGGGTGGCGCCAACCGTAAGCAGTTCCTGCACCTTGATGGCGTGCCTGTCCTGGTGCGCACCATTCGTAAGTTCGCGGCGGCGCCCGCCGTCGGCGAAATTATCGTCGCCGTGCGCCCCGAAGATCAAGCCGCCGTCGAAGAGATGCTGGCCAAAGAGACCGCCGGCAAACCCGTGCGCGTCGTGCAAGGCGGCATCTCCCGCCAGGAGTCCGTCGAGAACGCCCTGAAAACCATTAGCCCCGACGTCGAATTGGTCGCCGTCCACGACGCCGTGCGCCCCTTCGTCGATCTCGAAACCATCCAGAAAGTCATCGACGAAGCCGCTCGCACCGGTGCCGCCATCGTCGGCATCGTCCCCGTCGATACCGTGAAACAAGTTCACCTGCATAAGATCCGCGCCACCATCCCGCGTGAACGCCTCATCCTCACCCAGACCCCCCAAGTCTTCCGCCGCGACATCCTCATCGAAGCCTTCGCCCGCGCTCGCGCCGACCAATTCACCGGCACCGACGAGTCTTCTTTGGTCGAACGCCTCGACCAAGTCGAAGTCAGCGTCATTCCCGGCAGCGATCGCAACATCAAGATCACCCGGCCCCACGACTTAAAACTCGCCGAGCTCTTCCTCAGCGAAGAGCCATCCTAATGCGCATTGGCCAAGGCTGGGACAACCACCGCCTCAAAGCCGGCCGCCCCCTCATCCTCGGCGGCGTCACCATCCCCAGCGACTTCGGCCTCGACGGCCACTCCGACGCCGACATCCTACTCCACGCCATCACCGATGCTCTGCTGGGCTCAGTTGCCTTGGGCGACATCGGCATGCACTTCCCCGATACTGACCCCCAATGGCGCGGCGCGGCCAGCGCGCAGTTTGTCCAGCACGCCCACTCGCTCGTCACCCAGCGCGGCTACTCCATCGTCAACCTCGATTGCACCGTCATCCTCGAGCGGCCCAAGCTCAAGGATTTCCGCACCGCCATCCGCGAAAACGTCGCCCACTTACTCCACCTGCCCCTCGCCGACGTCAACGTAAAATTCAAGACCTCCGAAAAAGTCGGCCCCGTCGGCGAAGGCCTCTCGGCCGAGGCCCAAGCCGTGGTCCTCATCGCGCCAACATGCTGAATTTCCTATTTGAAAAGAAACTGCTCTTCTTGGCCCAAACCCTCGGCTGGTTCTTCGGCTCCCTGGCGGTGCTGCTCTTACTCCGCTGGATCTTTCTCAACCTGCTCCGCCGTCGCAGCGGCTTCGGCGATAACTTCCTGGGCGTCGTCTTCGACACCCTCCGCTGGCCCTCCGTACTGTGGTGCCTGGCCGCCGCGCTCCAAATCGGTTTGCGCTTCGCCGAACTAACTGAACGGCAAGATAAGATAGCCGGTAACTGGGTCATTGGCTTCCTCATCGTCAGCATCACCTTAGTCGTCGCCAATGTCCTCGTACGCGCCTTAGTTCTCTACGGCAACCTCCGCAACCTGCAGTTCGCCATGTCCGGCCTCTCGAAGGCCATGACGCAAGTATTTATTTATAGCCTCGGCTTACTCGTCCTCTTGGGTTACTTGGGCATCAGTATCACCCCTGCTCTCACCGCCTTAGGCGTCGGCGGTTTGGCCGTCGCGCTCGCCTTACAAGAAACCTTGGGTAACTTCTTCGCCGGCGTACTCATTCTCATCGAAAGCCCCATTCAAGTCGGCGACTTCATCAAGCTTTCCTCGGGCGAAGAGGGCACCGTCAGTGACATTGGTTGGCGCACTACCCGCATGATCATGGGCGTCAATAACATAATCGTCATCCCCAATAGCAAGATCACATCCAGCATTCTGATCAACCACAGTCTGCCCACCCGTATGATGATGACGGACATCGAAATCCCCGTCTCGCACGCCGCCGATCTTGACTTAGTCTCCCGCCTCGCCCACGAAGCCGCCGCCGAAGCCATCGAAGCCGGCGAAGGCGTCCTCGCCGACCCCCCGCCCGCCTTAATGTTTGACCCCGGTCCCTTACCCACTCACTTACAATTCAAACTCCTGGTAGCCGTCGAAGATCGTCTCCAAGTAGGCCCCGCCCGCAGCGCCGTCCGCCTCCGGCTAACAAAGAAGTTACAAGCCAATAACGTCCCCTTCCCAATAGTCCGCTAGTGGGGCGGGCCCGCGCCCCGCCCGCGGCCCACACCAGTCAATAGGTTTCTATCTTTGTTTGTTGGCCGATGGCGCGAACCGCATTCAAAAGTACCCCACGGCGGACGCCGCAGGCTAGAATGACAGGTCCCCTCGCTGGAAGAAAGTAGAGATTACGCCGAGCCAAAACCCGCTCGGCGAGCTCAGCGCCCGAACCGCATCGTTAGCCGTCAAAGCTGCGCACGGCCGAGACGTGACACCCATCTCGACTTACAAGAACAAGTGGTCGCGCCGCTTCCGCAGCCACTTGAACTAAGCTCGGCTTGTTTGCCACCGCATCCCGCAGCAGGACCGCCACCATGCAGGATTTTCATTCTCCCTACGCAGCAGTTTTTTCTGATCGATTTCCCCGCAGCAAGCATCTACTTGAGCGTGCGACCACTACTTATTGGGACAACAGCCGCGCGATCAGGGCGCTCGTCCGGACACGATAGCACCCATGCCGGACGCCATGTCGAGATGGTTGCGGCTTATGTCTTGGCAATAGCGAGGCCAAGCTGGTGAAAAACGTTAGGAAAGCCGATCTCCCAACTAAACTCTGCCCGATTTGCCAGCGCCCCTTTGCTTGGCGAAAGAAGTGGGCCCGCGCTTGGGACGAGGTCCGATATTGTAGTGAACGCTGCCGCCGGAACCGGAGCCCCCGCGCATGATCGGCCCTCTGCGAACCTCGTTTGCCAAGCGCGAGGATCTGGAAGACTATCTTCGCGGCCAATTTCCCAGGGCCGCCGCGCTCGATTCGGGCCTGAGCCCGTGGCGCGGCGGTCGCGCGGCGGCCGCTTTGCGGCTGGCGGCCATCGAACCGGAACGCTACGAGCGAACGCGAAATCACTTGGATGGAGCCGTCACGCGCCTATCGCCTTACCTCCGGCACGGTGTTGTCTCGCTCGCCGAAGTGTGGCGTCGCGCTCGCTCGCTGGTAAACGATCCTCGGCACAAGGCTGCCAAGTTCGCCAGCGAATTGGCCTGGCGTGACTACTGGCAGCGCCTCTACGAGCAATGGGGCCAAGGGGTGTGGCACGACCGTGAAGATTACAAAACGGGTCTTCGTGCCAATGAATACGCTCCCGACTTGCCTCCCGACATCACGCAGGGCCAGACCGGCTTGGTCTGTATGGACTCCTTCAGCGAAGAGCTACGCCACACCGGCTACCTGCACAATCACTCCCGCATGTGGATGGCCGCCTACATCGTGCATTGGCGGCGGGTGAGTTGGCAAGCGGGCGCTCGCTGGTTCCTCACCCATCTGCTGGACGGCGATCCCGCGTCGAATAACCTCTCCTGGCAATGGGTCGCCTCCACTTTTTCTCAAAAGCCATATTTCTTCAATCGCGACAATCTCGAGAAATACACCGCAGGGCGCTACTGCCGCCAGTGCCGGGCCGTTTGCCCTTTTGAAGGCCCTTACGAGAAACTCGCTGAGTCATTATTTCGTATCCTATGAAACTACACTGGTTGCACGCCGATTGTTTAAACGCCGAGTGGATCGATCCAGCTAGTGGGCCGGCGGTCTTCGTGTTTGACGACCGCCAGTTGGAAGCGGAGAACTGGAGCCTGAAGCGTCTCGGCTTTATTTACGAATGCCTGCTAGAGTTACCGGGTGTCGAGATCTGGCGGGGTCCCACGGCTGAGACACTGGCGCGGTTGGCGCAGGAACGCGATCTCAAGTCGATCTTGACCGTCCGAACGCCGGATCCCTGGCTGCAGTCTCAAGCCGCCATTCTGGCGGCAAGCAGCATCCAGGTGGAGTGGATCACGCCGGAGCCCTTGGTGGCGTTATCCGGATGGGTCGATCTGCGCCGGTTCTCCCGATACTGGCGAAAGGCCGAGCCGGTTCTCTTGCCATGATTGAGGCCTTTTTGATTGCTCCGCTCGCGCAAACTCACCAGCCCAAGCGCCCACAACCCACTGCAAAAACGTGATGATCGAGTGCATGGGGTCGTATCCTGAGAGCACTCCTGGCCCTTCACCCATGGAGCTCATGGACGTCATCGACCAGGAGTTCCTTCACCGAAACGGTCGTCCGCGGCATTCACTCCAACACCTACTCTGAACCCCGCTACGTTGGCCGTCAGCAATTGCCCACTAGTGTCGGCGGCCTGATTATTCAGATAGCGGAACACGCGCAACGCCACCTTGTCCAAGCCATTCTTACCGCTAAACTAAGTCGCTAGATGTCTTGGCACCGCCGTGCGAAAAGTCAATTCCGCTTTCGTGAAGAGCGGTGCCAACTGAAATAAATCCGGTTCTCGACCCGCCGCCACGGGCATCAGTGCCGGCCCCGCCTGGCGGCCAAAACTTGCAGTCAAAGGCCACTTTCCGCAAACCGATCCAGCCAAGTCTATCATTCCAATGCCATTTCCCCCAGAATGGGGCCACCCCGTCAGAATGGGGCCACCCCGTGTGGATGGGGTCGTATCCCCGCCGTGGACTTCCCCGTCCGGCGGTGGCGAGGTTTTTCCGGCGGTGGCGAGGTTTTTCAACCAACTTAGACGGTCAGGCGGTCGATTTCTTCTTGGGTGAGTTGCTCTGTTGCACTGCAGAACGGGTATGAGGTACATCCCCAGAAGTAGCCGTGCGAGCCTTCCCTGACCACCATGGGGTGACGGCGGGGGCATTGGCGTGGCGGGAAATCGTGAATTCGGAGGTTTCGCCGGTCCTGTTGGCGCGCTTGGTGTTGTTCCCGAATGGCCGGCAGCCTTTCTTTGAGCCCCCTAAGCTCCTTGGCAACCCTTCTCCCTACGGGGTAGTGAGCTAGCGGGCCCAAGGCCTGGGTGAGGCGGCGGTCCAGCTCGACGTATTCGTTGAGGTCGCTCACACTGGCCAATTCCTCTTTTAGTTCGATGAAGTCTCGCAATCGGTCCCAGATTGCGCCGAGGCTTTTTAAAAACTCGATATCGTCTGGGGCGAAAGAAGACCGGGAAGACGGATAGGCTTTCCTGAGGGCGGGCAGCCGCTCCGCGATCACCCCGACGAGCTCCTCTTCCGCAAGGGTGTGCTCGAGAGAAAAGCGCAGATCGTGAATCGCTTGTCGCACTTCCATAGATCTAACTCCCTGACAAACGGGTGAAGGGCGAGACGGCCCTGGGTGGGTCGCCCACAGCGACGGTGGGGCAAATCGGAGCTTACGGGAGATGGCGTCTCCGTAACATAGTGCGTTCTCGTGCCGATTATTCTCATTTATTTTCAAAGAAAGGAATCTGGAGGGCCGGACATTTCGCTATCCGTTCGGCGGTGGCGAGGTTTTTCCCGGGAAACCGGGCCATCCACGCGGGAAACCGGGGAAACCGGGCCATCCACGGGCATGCACGGGTTGGTACAATTCTTGGCTTCTCCGCTCCCCAAAACATGCTTGGTATCAACTGGCCAGCACCAACGGGAACAGGCAACTGGGCGTTACCGCCGCGCCGATCCCTGGCGACGACGGTGTGTTACGAGCACAGCTACTACGCCAAGCCCGATCATCGAACAGGTGGCCGGTTCAGGGACCGGTGCTGAAAGCGAATCCCCGAACCCAGAAACGAGGAATCCGCTGGGGTTGCGCGACGGATCGCCGGGAGTGATATTGCCGTTGACCACAATAGCGGTGAAGACGATATTCCCGCCGGCGCCGTAATTAATGCTTCCCGAAGTCGTGAGCGGAGACGCAAAGCCACCCGATCCCGAAAATAGAGTCGAGGCCCCTTGGACCACGGTCAAAGAGACGGAATTGTCGCCGCCGAAGGCGAAACTGAAGCTGCCTCCGAAACCCGCGCCGAACGTCAGGCTGTACTGATACGTGCCCGGAGTGGCCCCCACGGATACATTTTGGAAGTTGCCATCGGTAGCCAGTTGCCCGATCCAGGCGCTGCCAGCTGACGGTGAGGCCCATTGAAAAGGGCTCGGCAGCGAAGTGGGAATCGTGCCCGTCAGAACCACGGCTGCGGTGGAGGTGTTCAATGCCGCGCCGTTATTCGAGGCTCCCGCGGTCTGAGCGACCTGCCAACCTGCCGACCCCGTACTCAAGGTGAACGGAGCCGCAAGGGCTGGACCTGCAAGCAAGCAAAATAGGATCGATTGACGCATTATGGTGTCCTTCTGTATTCGGGTAAATTTACTCAATGTGGTAAAATACCGCGAATCCGCTAAGCGCACAAGACACACAGGGCCTAACTGTGCAAAGAGTACGAATGTCCTATTGACGGAGTCGGGCTCACGGAATCGGTGTCAAAGACGCTCTGACCCGTGGATGCGGTCATTCATATGGCGGAACATACGCAAAGTCACCTTGGCCAAGCCATTCTTACCGCTAAACTAAGTCGCTGGATGTCTTGGCGCCGCCGTAGTCCGGCGTTGCATGGGCTCCTCAGCCTGACGCGAAACGAACCGGGGAGTCGTTGATTCTATTGGGTCCGGTCGCCTTGATGGAGTGGCCCACAGTATGCGGCTCCGCCACCAGCTGGTTTAACTTCAGCCTCGGTCCTAAATTTTCTCAACGACAACGAGGTTCATCTGGTCTCGATTGAATTCTGTGATGGAATCCAGCCAGTAAAGCAGCAATGGTGTTAGTCCCCTCCGTGCCGTTCCCAGTGCTGGCATCTGTTGCCGTATTGTGATACGGTATCGCTAATGGCGAGCGACGAACTGCAGAAGGTGACCGTGATGTTGCCGAAGCGGCTGGTGGAAGAAGCCACTCGCCGTGTGGGGCTGGGCATTACACCTACGATCCGCAAGGGGCTGGAAGCGATTGTGGCGATCGAAGCGCTCAAGCGGCTGCGGCTGCGGCGGGGCAAAGTCCGGTTCACTATCGATGTGGATGAGATGAGGCGAGACCGCGCTTGATCTGTGCCGACGCCAACTGTTGGATCGCGTACTTATCCGGGGATGAGGGCCAGGACGTCGCCATTTTGGACCACGCAGTGGTGCATGGCGCCGTGGCGATGGCACCGGTGGTGCTTTCCGAGTTGCTCAGCGATCCTACGCTCGAAAGCCAGGATGCAGCGGACCTTTGCGCGATCACGCTACTCGAGATCAGGCCAGGTTACTGGGAACGGGCCGGCAAGCTGCGGGCGCAACTGCTGGCGAAGAGGGAGAAGGCCCGGCTCGCCGACACGCTGATCGCCCAGATCTGCATCGACCACGATATTCCTCTCATCACGCGCGACAAGGACTTCCGGCATTTCGCCACGCATGGCGGTTTGCGGCTACTGTAACGATAGACGTCTATTGGTTTCGGAAGCGCCTTTCAAGAGCGTGAGACGCTAGGTCCACT